>CAMKAP010000143.1 GCA_946410505.1 uncultured Clostridia bacterium | reverse complement strand
ACTTTTCTTTCCTTTCGCGGAAAGAAAGGTTTCCTGGCCTTCAAAGAAAGACGACAAGGGGAAGTGTCCCCTTGACCCCTCGAAAAAGAAGGGGAGTCTAAGGGCAAATCCGAGGTCGCCGCTAAAGCAGATACGCGCGGAGGCTCACCCCGCATACCGCTGCCGCTCCCCGGTACTTCTGACGCAGAGTGCCTCACGCTCCGAGCCGCGGCTCTCCGGTTTCGGATTTGACCGAGCCGCCGTTTGGTGCTTCTGAGCGCCCTGACCTGCACAGCATAGCGGCAGCGGACACCCAGGCGTACCCGGCATGCCAACATTCGGATGGCGGCGACCCACGATCAGACCTTGTGCTGCCCACTCTGACAAGCGCCCTTTTCTTTCTTACACCGGGCGCGGCGCTGTCTTTCTTTTCGGCGCAGCGAAAAGAAAGACAGGGGGGCGCATGATGCAAGCTCCTCCATTGCTAGCAGGTGAGAATCTTCTTTTTCGTTTTCCGTTCCTCTGCGCGCTCCGGGATGCGGATGCGCAATGCGCGCCCTTACTTCACCGCGCCGTAGCGGCGGTCGCGGCTGCGGAAAACGGCGATGGCCTTGTCCAGCTCCGCCGGCGTAAAGTCCGGCCAGAGCACGTCAGTGAAATAAAACTCCGCATAGGCGCACTGCCAGAGCAGGAAGTTTGAGAGCCGCTGCTCTCCGCCCGGGCGGATCAGCAGATCCGGATCGGGCACATTGGCCGAATAGAGGTAGCGGGAAAACTGCGCTTCCGTCAGTTCTCCGTCCGCCCGGCCGGCCGCCACGTCGGCGGCGTAACGCCTGGCCGCCTGGACGATCTCGTCCCGGCCGCCGTAGTTGAGGCAGACGTTGACCTGGAAACCGTCGATGCGGTCGGCGATCTCATCGGTCTTCGCGGCCAGCGCCTGCAGCTCCGGAGAGAGGCCGGACACGTCGCCGAAAATGCGCATTTTCATCCCGTCGCGCTCCATGGTGTCGATGGCCTCGCGCAGATATTTGTCCAGAAGGCGCATGATGGTCTTGACCTCGCCCTCCGGCCGTTTCCAGTTTTCGGTGGAGAAGGCGTAGACCGTCAGATACTCCACGCCGATGTCCCGGCAGTAATAGGCGATCTTCCGAAAGGTCTCCGACCCGGCGGCATGCCCCGCTGTGCGGGGAAGACCGCGCTTTTTTGCCCAGCGGCCGTTGCCATCCAGGATGATGGCAATATGGCGGGGAATGCGGTCGTCCCGCTCCCCCGCCTTTTTCGTGATTTTATCCATCAGATCTCCGTCAGCTCTTTTTCCTTGCGCTCTGTAATCTTGTCGATCTCTTTGATGAAGTCGTCGGTCAGCTTCTGGATGTCCTTCTCGGCGATCTTGTAATCGTCCTCGGTCATTTCGGAGGCCTTCTGCTGCTTTTTGAACTTCTCAATGGCGTCGCGCCGGATGTTGCGGATGGCGACCTTACTCTCCTCGCCGTATTTCTTGGTCTGCTTGACCAGGTCGCGGCGGCGCTCCTCGGTCAGGGGCGGGAACACCAGGCGGATGCCTCTGCCGTCGTTCTGGGGATTGATGCCCAGATCGGAGGCGAGGATAGCCTTTTCGATGCCCTTAAGCACGGACCCGTCCCAGGGCTGGATGAACAGGGAGCGGGGGTCGGGCGTGGAAACGGAGGCCACCTGCTGGATCGGGGTGGGAACGCCGTAGTAGTCCACGGTGATCTGGTCGAGCACGGCGGCATTGGCGCGGCCGGCGCGAATGGTGGCGAGCGTGGCGTTCAGCGCCTCGCAGGTCTTCTTCATTTTGTCTTCAAACTGCTTGTAGTCAGACATGATCTTCCCTCCTGTGTAGATTGATTGATCGTAAAATGATTTGTTCTCTCAGGGATGCTTCGCGTCACTTCACCAGCGTGCCCAGCTTCTCGCCGCAGAGGACGCGGCCGATGTTCTCGGGCTGTGCCAGCGCGAAGACGATGACGGGGATGTCGTTGTCCATGGCAAGGCTGGTGGCCGTGGTGTCCATCACAGCCAGGCGGCGGGCCAGCACCTCGTTGTAGGAGATCTCATCGAACTTGAAGGCCTCGGGGTTTTTGCGCGGATCGTCAGAATACACGCCGTCAATGTTCTTGGCAAGCAGAATGGCGTCCGCCCCGATCTCCGCCGCGCGCAGCACCGCCGCAGTGTCGGTGGAAAAGAAGGGAGAGCCGGTGCCGCAGGCGAAGAGCACGATCTTGCCCGCCTCCAGATACTCCACAGCCTTCCGGGTATCGTAGCGCTCGCCAACGCCCTGGATGTCCACAGCGGTCATCACGCGGGCGTCGCCGCCCGCCTGCCGGAACACGTCCGCCACAGCCAGGCAGTTCATGGCCGTGGCCAGCATGCCCATCCGGTCGGCGCTGACGCGCTCCACCTTCCCTGCGCCGTCCTTGACGCCTCGCCAGAAGTTGCCGCCGCCGATCACGATGCCCACCTGGGTGCCCATCTCTGTGCAGGCCTTCACAGCCTCGCAGACACGGGAGACAAAGTCGAAGTCAAAGCCGGTATGCTTCTCCGCGGCAAGCGCCTCGCCGCTGATCTTGATGAGAACGCGCTTGTAAACAGCTTTCATGATACAATCTCCTTAAATATCCAGAATCCCCAGAATGATCACGCCGGCGATCACGGTGATGACGGCGCAGTAGTGCTTCCAGCTCAGCTTCTCCTTCAGAAAGATGCGGCTCCAGAGCACGGAGGCCACGCAGTAGGAGGAGATGATGGGTGCGGCAAAGGCCACATGCTCCGTATCCGCCAGGGCGTAGATGTAGAAGAACTGGCCGATGGTCTCGAACACGGCGCCGGTGTACTTGGGTGCCTCCTGCCTTGCGATGAGCTTCTGCTTTTTGACGCCCAGGACATAGATGGCGCAGAGAATGCCCATCATCAGGAAGGTCAGCTCATAGGCGACGTTGGCGGAGTCCTCATCCAGCAGCTCCAACACGCGGCTGTCGGCAAAGGTGCCCAGGGCATCAAGCAGGCAGTAAATCACCGGGATCAGAATGGCGATCCAGCTCTTGGCATAGTGGTGGTTGGAGGCGTCCTGCCTCGCGCGGCGCAGCTCTTCGTCCTCATTGGCCTCCACGAAGCCCAGACCCACGACGCCGATGCACACCAGGGCCACGGCGACCAGCGCCACAGGGGGCAGATCCTCCCCGATGCCCACGGTGGCCAGCGTCAGCACCGCCACGATGGCGCCGGAGGAGTTGCAGATGGGGGAAGAGATCGACAGCTCAATATACCGCAGGCCCAGATAGCCGATGGCCATGGACAGGATATAGAGCATGGACACGGGCAGATAGGTCAGGATGATGCTCCAGCTGATCTCCACACCGTTAAAGAACACTTCGTAGGCTGCATGCAGTCCCATCACAAGACCCACGGCCATGACCATTTTCAGGTGGCTGTACCGATCGGAAGCATCCTGACAGCCGATCTTTGAAAACAGGTCCGAGCCGCTCCAGCAGAGCAGCGCAATGACAGCAAACCAAAACCACATAGAAGCTTGACGTCCTCACTTTTCCGAGCAGATTTCCGTACTCTTTTTCATTGTTTTTCCCATACCGGTTTATATTACCACACCCCGGCCCTTTTGACAAGCGCGGCGCGGCAGTTTTCGCCCGGAGTTTTGGACGGGCCCGGAAGGCGCGCCGGGGGCTTGTACTTTTATAATAAAAGTGTTATACTAAATTTTCGGAAATTAAAAGGAGGCAATACCATGACAAGAATAGATATTTTTTCCGGTTTTCTCGGTGCCGGCAAGACCACGCTGATCCGCAAGCTGATCGCCGAGGGCTATCAGGGCGAAAAGCTGGTCCTGATCGAGAACGAGTTCGGTGAGATCGCCATTGACGGCGGCTTCCTGCAGGACGCGGGCGTTCAGATCACGGAGATGAACTCCGGCTGCATCTGCTGCACCCTGGTGGGCGACTTTACCAAGGCCCTGGCCAAGGTCATGGCCGACTTTGCCCCGGACCGCATCCTCATCGAGCCCTCGGGCGTGGGCAAGCTCTCCGACGTGGCCAAGGCCGTGGAGCGCGTGGAAGGCGCCCAGATCGGCGCGAAGGTCACCGTCGTTGACGCCGGCAAGTGCAAGATGTACATGCGCAACTTCGGCGAGTTCTTCAACGACCAGGTGCAGAACGCCGACCTGATCGTTCTCAGCCGCACCGGCAGTGTGAACGACGCCAAGACCCTCACCGCGGTTGAGCTGCTCAAGAGTCTGAACAGCGAAGCCGGCCTCATCACCACCCCCTGGGACAAGCTCTCCGGCGAACAGATCCGCGAGGTCATGGACGAAAACGGCCTGCGTGCGGCAAAGGAAGCCCTGGAGCATGAGCATCATCACCATCATCACGATCATGATGAGGACGAGTGCGACGATCCCGAGTGCGAGTGCCACCATCACCACCACGACCATGATGACGGGGATGAGGAGCACGAGCATCACCATCACCACCATCATGACCACGATGAGGACGAGTGCGACGATCCCGAGTGCGAGTGCCACCATCACCACCACGACCATGATGACGGGGATGAGGAGCACGAGCATCACCATCACCACCATCATGACCACGATGAGGACGAGTGCGACGATCCCGAGTGCGAGTGCCACCATCACCACGACGGCCACCATCATCACCACCACGCCGACGAGATTTTCACCAGCTGGGGCATGGAGACGCCGAAGAAGTTCTCAGAGGACGAGCTGCGCACGATCCTTGCCGCTCTGGGCGACGAGGAAAAGTACGGCGTCATCCTGCGCGCCAAGGGTATCGTGGACGCCAGTGACGGCGACTGGCTCTATTTCGACTATGTCCCGGAGGAGACCGACATCCGCCGCGGCAGCGCCGGCGTCACCGGCCGCTTCTGCGTCATCGGCTCTCACATTCACGAGGACGCGCTGAAGGAGCTGTTCAACATTGGCTAACAATCAGGATCTGCCCGTCTATCTGTTCACCGGCTTTCTCGAAGCGGGCAAAACGAAATTCATCCAGGAGACGCTGGAGGACAAGCGCTTCTGCAACGGCGAGCGCACGCTGCTGCTCGTCTGCGAGGAGGGCGAGGAGGAATACGCCCCCGACCAGTTTGCCGACAGGAGCGTGATGATCCGCACGATCGAGAGCCCCGAGGAGATGACGGTGGAAAACCTCTCCCGCATGCTCATCCAGACCAATGCCGAGCGCGTCGTGGTCGAATACAACGGCATGTGGCTGCTGGACCTGCTCTACAGCGCCATGCCGGAAAACTGGATGGTCTATCAGGAGTTTATGTTCGCCGACGCGACGACCTTCCTGAGCTATAACGCCAACATGCGCCAGCTGGTCTACGACAAGCTCAAGAGCTGCGAGCTGGTGGTGTTCAACCGCTTCCGCCCCGACATGGACAAGATGGCCTTCCACA
>CAMKAP010000142.1 GCA_946410505.1 uncultured Clostridia bacterium | reverse complement strand
AGGGAGGTACCCACATAAGCACTGGCCATTTGGACACCGATGACGGCCTGGGAGCGCTCGGCCCCGAAATTAGCCGGGGTGGAATGGATGATGCAGGGATAGATGGGGGCGCAGCCGAGCCCGATGGCGATAAGTCCCGCAAAGGCGCAGGCGTTGCCGAGGGGCAGGAGCACCAGCAGCACGCCGAAGCCCACGATCCCGAAGCCCAGCCGGATCATCTGCCGGTCATTGAGCTTATAGGTGACAAAACCGCTGATCGCCCGGCCGCCGGTGATCCCAAGGTAGAAGAGACTGGCAAGGCGTGCGGCGGTGATCTCATCCACAAGGCGGGCCTTGACCAGATAGCTGCTGGCCCAGAGACCCACGGTCTGTTCAATGGCGCAGTAGCAGAAGAAACAGAGCATGACCGCTTTGGCGCCCGGAATCACCAGGATCTGGCGCAGACGCAGCGGCGGGGCAGCCTCCGTCCCGCCATCCACTTCCGCCCGTGTTTTCCAGAGGGAGAGGGAGAGAAAAATGCACAGGGACAGCACAAGCTGCAGGATGCCGATGATCCGGTAGCCCATGTTCCAGCCTGCTCCCCGCGTCAGCACCGCGCCCATAATGAGCGGACCGACGGAGGTGCCAACACCCCACATGCAGTGCAGCCAGCTCATGTGGCGGCTGGCGTAGTGCAGCGCCACATAGTTATTCAGTGCCGCGTCCACGCTGCCGGCGCCGAGCCCGTAGGGGACGGCCCAGAGGCAGAGCGCCAAAAAGCTGTGGCTGAGGGAAAAGCCCAGGAGCGCGAGGGCGGTCATGCTCACGCTGATGGCGGTGACCCTGCCTGCGCCGAGCTTGCGGGTCAGGCGGTCGCTGTTGAGGCTGGAGATGACGGTGCCGACGGCGATGATCATAAAAATGATCCCGGACCAGGACATGGGGACGCCCAGCTCCGGGTATATGATCGGCCAGGCCGAGCCCAGCAGAGAGTCCGGCAGGCCGAGGGAGATAAAGGAGAGATAGATGATCGCAAGCAGCAGAGAGAACATGGCTTCCTCCGAAAAACAGGGAATGTGAAATCACATTCCCTGTTTCAGTTTTATGGTGAATTCAATACCGTCAGACACGCTTCCACTTTGCGCCGTGGGGAATGTCGGTGACTTCGACGCCTGCGGCCTTCAGCTCATCGCGGATGCGGTCGGCCTCCGCGAAGTTCTTGGCCTTCTTGGCGTCCTGCCGGGCGCGGATCTTAGCCTCCACCTCCGCGTCCTCTTCGCCGGACTCGGAGATGATGGTAAACTCTCCCGCGGTCACGGCCTGCTTCTTGAGCTCCTCACGCTTGGCGGCCGCTTTTTCCAGCAGGCTCAGCCCCAGCACGGAATCAAACTCGCCCAGCACATGGAGCTTCGTGGCGTCGTTGGTCTTGTACTTGAGCACATCGTAGAGCGCGGTGACGCCCAGGGAGGTGTTCAGGTCGTTATCCAGCCCCGCGCAGAACTTCTGGCGCAGCGCCTTGACAGCCTCCTCGTCGATCTCCCCGTCCTCGGGCCTAAGCGCGGCGATGCGGGCAATGAGCTTGTTGTAGGTGACCTGGGCGTTGTCCAGGTTCTCCCAGGAGAAGACCAGGGACTTGCGGTAGTGGCTCTGCAGGCAGAAGAGGCGGTAGGCCAGGGGATCGTAGCCCTTCTCCTCCAGCAGGGAGACCGTCAGAAATTCGCCGCTGGACTTGGACATTTTACCGCTGTTGGTGTTCAGGTGGAGGACATGCATCCAATAATTGCACCATTTGTGGCCCAAGTAGGACTCAGACTGGGCAATTTCATTGGTGTGGTGGGGGAAGGCATTGTCAATGCCGCCGCAGTGGATGTCCAGGTCCTCGCCCAGATGCTTCATGGAGATGCCTGAGCACTCGATGTGCCAGCCGGGGTAGCCCACGCCCCAGGGAGAGTCCCACTTCAGGGCCTGGTCCTCGAACTTGGACTTGGTGAACCAGAGCACGAAATCGTTCTTGTTGCGCTTGTTGGTGTCTTCCTCCACGCCCTCGCGCACGCCCACGTCCAGATCGTCGGCGTTGAAGTCGTTGAAGACGTAGTAGCGCTCCAGCTTGGAGGTGTCAAAGTACACATTGCCGCCGGCAAAATAGGCGTAGCCGGTGTCCATCAGCCTGGAGATGATCTTGATGTACTCGTCAATGCAGTTGGTGGCGGGCTCGACCACGTCGGGGGTCTTGATGTTGAGCTTTGCGCAGTCGGAGAAGAAGGCGTCGGTGTAGAATTTCGCGATCTCCATGACGGTCTTGTGCTCCCGGCGGGCGCCCTTGAGCATCTTATCCTCGCCCTCGTCGGCGTCGGAGGTCAGATGGCCCACGTCGGTGATGTTCATGACGCGCTTGACGTTGTAGCCGACGAAGCGCAGATACTTCTCCAGCACGTCCTCCATGATATAGGAGCGGAGGTTTCCGATGTGGGCGAAGTGGTACACCGTGGGGCCGCAGGTGTACATCTTGACGATATCGGGGTGGTTGGGAACGAACAGCTCTTTTTTGCGGCTGGCGGAATTGTACAGATACATATGGCAGCTCCTTTTATTTTACATCCTTGAAAACGTCTTTGTTTTTGATGAAGTATTCCACACCGGAATAGACGGTGGTGGCCACGATCAGGCCGGTGACGACACCGTTAACAAGAGGATAGCGGCACCAGAGCAGCATGGCCCCGAGGCCCACCATGGTTACGGCGGTCTTGACCTTGCCGGACCAGGCGGCGGCGATGACGCGCTGCTGCTCCACGGCGATCAGACGCAGACCGCTCACCGCAAACTCCCGAAACAGCACCACGGCCACGGCCCAGCCGGGCATGAAGCCCTTTTCCACGAAAAAGCACATGGCGGCCAGCACCAGCATCTTGTCGGCCAGGGGATCCATGAATTTGCCGAAATCGGTGATCTGATTGTAGTGCCGGGCAATGTAGCCGTCGGCAAAGTCGCTCAGGCAGGCGAGCACATAGGCCGCCAGCGCACAGTACAGATGCCCCGTATAAGCCAGCACCAGAAACACCGGGATCAGTATGATGCGGAAGATCGTAATTTTATTCGCAGTCGTCATGCCTTATGCCTCCTCGCCGTAGAGGACCCCGTCCTCGGCGGCGGTGATGAGGACTTCGGAGAACTCGCCCTCCTTCGCATTGCCCTCGAAGTACACCTCGCCGTCAATGTCGGGAGAGTCGGCGTAACATCGGCCGACCCACTGCTGACTCTCTTCGTAGTAGTCGGTCACCAGTACGCGGAGGGTTTTACCCACAAAGCTCTGGCAGAACTCGTCCATGATGGGAGCCTGCAGCTCCATCAGAAGATCCGCCCGGCGCTGGGCTTCCTCCGCGTCCACATGCTCCATTTTCGCGGCGGGGGTACCCTCCTCCGGGGAGAAGGGGAAGACGCCCGCGCGCTCGATGCGCGCCTCTTTCAGAAATGCGCACAGCTCTTCAAACTCCGCCTCGCCCTCGCCGGGCAGACCCGCGATCAGGCTGGTGCGCAGCACCAGGCCCGGAATACGCTGTCGCAGAGTTTTGAACAGGGCGCGGATCTCATCGCCGGTGCCCCGGCGATTCATGCGCTTCAAGATGCCGTTATTGATATGCTGGATGGGAATGTCCAGGTATTTGACGATTTTATCATTGGAGGCGATCTCATCGATCAGCTCGTCGTCGAACTGGTCGGGATAGAGGTAGTGGAGGCGAATCCACTCCACACCCTCGATTTTCGCAAGCTCCCGGCAGAGCTGCGCAAGGCAGCGCTTTCCGTAGAGATCGGTGCCGTAACGGGTGATGTCCTGGGCGATGACGATGAGCTCCTTCACCCCGTGCGCGGCCAGATCCTTTGCCTCCGCCAGCACGTTATCCAGACTGCGGGAGCGGTAATGCCCACGGATGTAGGGGATGGCGCAGAAGGCGCAGAAATTGTTGCAGCCCTCGGCAATGCGCAGGTAGGCCCAGGACGGACCCGTGGAGACCACACGAGGGATCTCATCCACCGGGGCGTTCTGATCGCCGAAGAGGCTGGCCTTTCTGCCGGCCAGCACCGTGTTGGCGGCACCCACGATGTCCTTGAAGCTGCCCACGCCCAGCACGGCGTCGATCTCCGGCAACTCCTCCAGAACGGTATCCCGGTAGCGCTCGGTGAGGCAGCCGGTGACGATCAGGCCGCCCAGCTTCCCTTCTTTCTTAAGCTCGGCCAGCTCCAGAATGGTGTCGATGGCCTCACTCTTCGCGGCGTCGATAAAGCCGCAGGTATTCACAATGGCGAGATCCGCCCCCTCCGCGTCGGGCACCAGCGTAAAGCCGGCCTCATCAAGGAGATAGAGCATCTGCTCGCTGTTGACAAGATTCTTGGCACAGCCAAGAGAAATCAGGCAAAATGTCGCGTCCATCAGTCGTCCTCAAGTATTTCGTCGGTATAGCTGCGCAGCGCCGCGCGGATCTCCTCCCAGGAGTAGCCCCGGCGAAAGAGCGCGGCGCTGACTTTGCGGATCTGCTCCCGGTCCTCCGGGTCCTTCAGCCGCGCAGCGATCAGTTTGCGGAGCTTTTCGTCCGTCTGGGGCATCTGCTCCACAGCCTCGTCCCAGAGCTCCCGTTCCACGCCGCGGCGGCTCAGCTCGGAGCGGACCCGCCCGGCGCCGTAGCCCTTGGCGGCGTAGTGCCGCGCCACGGCGGCGGCATAGCTCTCGTCACTGAGAAAGCCGTGCCCGGTAAGCCACTGTACGGAGTAATCGGCCGCGTCCTCATCCGCGCCCTTTTGCAGCAGCTTTTCCTTTACTTCTCTGCGGGACATGAGCCGCCGGGAGATGAGCTCCAGCGCCCGGTCCCTGGCAAGAGCGCGGGAGGAGTCCCGCCGCAGCAGCGAAAGCTCCTCCTCGCTGAGATCTTTTCCGCTGAAAAGCCGCCAGTCGGTCACAACGCCGAGGCTGCTTTTGATTTCCTTTCCGTCCTCCAGTCCGACCGTGACACGGTCTGTGGAGGTCTGGCGCAGAGCGGTAATGATCATACAAACAGTTCCTTGCTACTCTTGTGTGTCATGCATGGGAAATTCAGAGGGGAACACCCCTAAATTCACAGCCCCTCAAGGGACTGTGAATTTAATCAAGGTCAAAGTCCGCCGCGGACACGTCCACCGCAGGGGCGGGGGCGATGCGGCCGGAGGCCTGTGCTGCCTTGCGTGCCTGGGGAGACATGAGCTTGTGGGCGTTGGCGCGGATCTCCTCTTCGATCTTGTCGCGGGCTTCCTCGTCGTTCATCAGGTATTCCTTCACGGCGTCGCGGCCCTGCAGACGCTGGCCGTTCACGGTGAACCAGGCGCCGGCCTTGTCGATGATCTCCAGCTTCACGCCCAGATCGATGATCTCGCCCACGCGGGAGATGCCTTCGCCGTACATGATGTCGAACTCCGCCTCACGGAAGGGGGGCGCCACCTTGTTCTTGACGATCTTGGCACGGGTGCGGTTGCCGATCATCTCGC
>CAMKAP010000141.1 GCA_946410505.1 uncultured Clostridia bacterium | reverse complement strand
CCGCTTCCTCTACCCCGACAGGCGCGACGCCTACTCCTGGTGGAGCTACCGGGCGGCGGCCCGGCAGAGGAACGTGGGCTGGCGCATCGACTACTTTGTGATCTCCGACCGGCTGCGGGACAAGGTGCAGGACGCCTATATCCTGCCCGACATTCAGGGCAGCGACCATTGCCCGGTGGGACTGGACATCGCATGGTAAGCATCGGAAACGTAAAACTAAACGGCCGCGTCGTGCTCGGACCCATGGCCGGCGTGACGGATTTCGCCTTTCGCGCCGTCTGTCGGGCGCAGGGGGCGGCCCTCACCACCACGGAGATGGTCTCCGCCAAGGCCCTCGTCTACAAAGACGAGAAGACCAGGGCCCTGCTCTATATTCCCGAGGGCGAGCACCCGGCGGCCGCGCAGATTTTCGGCCATGAGCCGGAGATCATGGCCGAGGCTGCGCCGATGGCGCTGGCGCTCTCCGGGGCGGATATACTGGACATCAACATGGGCTGCCCGGTGGGCAAGATCGTCAAGGCCGGGGACGGCTCGGCCCTGATGCGCGATCCGGAGCTGGCGGGAAAGATCGTCGAAGCCGTGGTGCGCACGGCAGGCAAACCCGTAACGGTAAAATTTCGCAAGGGCTGGGATTCCGGCTGCGTCAACGCGGTGGAATTTGCGAAGGTCTGCGAGTCCGCCGGGGCCGCCGCCATCGCCGTGCACGGCCGCACCCGGGTACAGATGTACGCGGGCCGGGCCGACTGGGACATCATCCGGGATGTGAAGGAGGCCGTCAAGATCCCCGTCACCGCCAACGGCGATGTGTTCACCGGGGCGGACGCGGCGCACATCCTGCGCTATACGGGGGCGGACCTGTGCATGATCGGTCGGGGCGCCTTCGGCAATCCCTGGCTCTTTGCCCAGGCCAACGCCGCCGTCGCAGGGAAGCCGGAGCCGTCTCTGCCTCCGCTCTCCGAGCGGATGGACACAGCGGTCGGGCAGATACGGGCGCTGGCGGAAGTGAGCGGAGAGCGCATCGCCTGTCTGGAGGCGCGGCATCACCTGCCCTGGTATCTGCACGGCGTGCCCCATGGGGCCTATTACCGCAATCAGCTGGTGCACGTGGAAACGCTGGCGGACGTGGACAGGATCGTGAAGGACATCAAGCGGGATCTGATACTGTTTTCTGATAAAAAGTAGACACTATTATTCGGCGTCTGGTACGAAATAACACCTTCGGCCCTGCGCTCCGCCTTTCCGTGCGGAGCGGGTACAGAAACAAGAGGTGGGACAAATGACAAGAGAACAGGAACTGGCCGTCATCCAAAGGGTGCAGCGCGGAGACGTGAACGCCTTCGAGTCGCTGGTGACCGCCTATGAAAAAAACGTATACAACCTGGCACTGCGCATGACGGGTTCTCCCGAGGATGCGGAGGACATGGCCCAGGAGGCCTTTATCAAGGCCTATAACTCGCTCCCCTCCTTCCGCGGAGACAGCAAGTTCTCCGTGTGGCTGTACCGGATCGTGTCAAACGTCTGTCTGGACTTTCTGCGAAAGAAAAACCGTCGCAGTACGGTCTCCCTCTCCGCGGAGGACGACGACGGTGAGGACGTGCAGCTCGATCTGCCGGATATGAGCCAGTCGCCGGAGGAGCTGCTGGAAAAGAAGCTGACGCGGGAGAGCGTGCGGCGCGGGCTTGCGTCTCTGCCGCCGGATGCGCGGCAGATCCTGCTGCTGCGGGAGATCCAGGGGCTGAGCTATGAGGAGATCGGCGAAACCCTCGGCCTGGAGCCCGGGACGGTGAAATCCAGGATTTTCCGGGCGCGAAAAAAACTCTGCGCCTATCTGCTCTCGGACGGGAACATTCCCGACTCCTTCTCGTCCGAATCATCAGGAAGCAGGTGATGCAAGTTATGAACACACATGATGATTACCGGGAGCTGATCAGCAGACTTCTGGATGAGGACGCCGCACTGACGGCGGAGGAAAACCGCAGGCTGCAGGCGCACCTGGCCGAGTGCGCGGACTGCGCCGCCGTATATCAGGCCTTTTCTGCGCTCTCCGAAACTCTGAGCGAAGATTTGGAGGAGCCACCCGCGCGCCTGCGGGAAAACGTGATGGCAGAGCTTCGCCGCGAAGAGATCCGTCGGAAGAACCGCCGCCGCATTTCTCCGGCCGCTTTTATCGCCGCAGCCGCCGTGCTGGCGCTGGCCATCGGCCTGGGGCCGCGTCTGCTGCCGCCCAAGGCCGTGGGGAACGCCTACCCCCCGCAGGCAGCCGCCGGCACCGTATACGCCGAGGAGGCGCAGTACCGCAGCTTTGCCGCGGACAGCGGCACGGCAAACACGGCTGAATATGCCGCAGCGGCGGCCGCCCCGGAGGCCCCCGAGGCACAGTTCGATCTGGACGCCCCAGCCGAGGAGGCCGTGGAGAAGCTCAGCCTGGAATCTCTGCTTCTGTGCCTCTCCGGCACGGAGAGTGAGCTGGACATGGATGCTCTGGGTCTGAGCCCCGTCTTTCTCATTGACACCGACAGCGGGGTACTGCAGATCTACCGCTACGGCGGCAGGCTTTACTATACCGATCCGGTGCTCGGAACAAAATATGTGGCGGGCTGCTCCGAGGAGGAGCTGATCGCTTTTCTGCAGCGCTGATCCTGCGGAAAATTCCTTGAAAGCGCCCTGCAAATATGCTATACTGGGTTAAATAAGTGAAATCAAATAATCGTAAGGAGAGGTATATTTGTGAAGCGCGTAAAGGTGTCCAACAATGTGATCCGCCGTCTTCCCCGCTATCTGCGCAAGCTGGATGAATTGACGGAAGTGGGAATCAGCCGCATCTCCTCTTTTGAGCTGGGCCATCAGCTTGGGCTCACGCCCTCCCAGATTCGCCAGGATTTCAGCTGCTTCGGTGAGTTCGGCCAGCAGGGTTACGGATACAATGTCCCCGCGCTCCGGGCGGAGATCGCCTCCATTCTGGGAATGGACCGGGGATTTCAGGCCATCATGATCGGCGTCGGCAACATCGGCCGCGCGCTGACCGAGAACTTCAATTTCAAAGAATGGGGCTTCCGCCTGATCGCCGCTTTCGACGTGCGCCCCGAGATCATCGGCACCATGTTCCACGACGTTCCCATCCTGTCTATGGATGAGCTGTCCCGGTTTCTGAGCGAGAATCATGTGGATGTGGCTGTGCTCACGGTGCCCAAGGAGGCCGCCGTACCCGTGACCGAGATGCTCACCGCAAACGGCGTGGAGGCCATCTGGAACTTTACCAATGTGGAGCTGACCGAGCCCAACAGCAGCACGCTGGTGGAGAACGTCCACTTTTCCGACAGCCTGCTCTCTCTGAGCTATTTTATTGCCGAGCGGAGCGACGAGCGCGCTGCCAAAGCCGCCCGCAGCGAAAAAAACTGATCCTGCCGCTTTCGGCAATTGGTCCTTAGCCTTCGGCCCCGGCCCTGTTCCGGAAGCTGAACGCTGAGGACCAATGCTTTCTATGAGGTGAACCATGTCTGATACCATCGCCGCCATCGCCACCGGCGCCCAGGTGGCCGCCATCGGCATCGTCCGTCTTTCCGGGCCGGACGCCATCGCCCTGGCAGATCGGCTTTTTCGGCCCCTGCACGGGGGGCCCATGTCCGCTCAGGACAGCCGCAGACTCATCTACGGCGAAGTGCGCGCACGCGACGGCGCCATGCTGGATCTGGGGCTCTGCACCGTGAGCCGCGGCCCCAACAGCTACACCGGAGAGGACACCGCAGAATTTCAGTGCCACGGCTCGCCCGTGGTGCTGCGCAGCCTTCTGGAGGAGCTGTTCGCCCTCGGCGCCCGGCAGGCCGGGCCAGGGGAATTTACCAAACGCGCCTTTCTCAACGGGCGGATGGAGCTCTGCGCGGCGGAAGCCGTGGCGGACCTCATCGACGCGGAGACCCGCGAGGCCGCGCGCAACGCGGCAGGTCAGCTCTCCGGCGCCATCGGGCGAAGGATTTCCGCGATCTACGAGGCGCTTACCGATCTGAGCTCCCATTACCACGCGGTGCTGGACTACCCGGATGAGGATATTGAGGACTTCACCCTGGCGGCCTATGCCGGGAGTCTGCGCGGCGCCTGTGCGGATCTGCGGTCGCTTCTGGCCACCTTTGATCGGGGTCGCCTGATGACCGCGGGCATCCCCACTGCCATCGTGGGCAGGCCCAACGCCGGCAAGAGCTCTCTCCTGAACGCCCTTCTGGGCTATGACCGGGCTATCGTCACATCGATCCCCGGCACCACGCGGGACACCATCGAAGAAAAGCTCCGCCTTGGAGGGCAGCTGCTCCGCCTGACGGACACCGCCGGCATCCGCGATACCGACGACCCGGTGGAGGCGATGGGCGTCCGCCGCAGCCGCGAAGCGCTGCAGAGCGCAGACCTGGTGCTGGCCGTCGTGGACGGAAGCGAGGATTTCACGGAAGAGGACGCGGAGATCCTGCGTGCAGCCGAGCGCGCCCCACACGCCCTGGTGCTGCTGTCCAAAGACGATCTGGGCCGCCGGAGCGAAGCGCTTCCGACCTCTCTGCCGGTGATCCCCGTCAGTGTGGTCAGCGGTGAGGGCCTGCGGGAACTGGAGGAGGCCGTCCGGGCACTCTATCCGCTGCCGGGCGTCCCCGCGGGAGAGATCCTCACAAACGCGAGGCAGGCAGAGGCTGTGAGCCGTGGGCTGGAGGCCATGGAGGCCGCCTGCGAAGCCATGGAGGCGGGACTTACACCCGACATCGTGCTCACCGAATGCGAGGGCGCCATGGATGCCCTCGGAGAGCTCACCGGACGCAGCGTGCGCGAGGATGTGACACAGCGGATCTTTCAGCGCTTCTGCGTTGGGAAATAGGAGGATGCACATGACAGGGAAAATTGTTGACCGCCTGATGGAAGGCAACCGCAGCTATCTTGCCTCCGGGCAGAACCCGGGCGACTACTCCGATACGCTCCGCCGCAGTACCGCCGAAAACGGCCAGCAGCCCCACAGCATCGTGATCTGCTGCTCGGACTCCCGCGTGGTGCCGGAGAGCATTTTCGGTGCGGGGCTGGGCGAGCTTTTTGTCATCCGCATTGCCGGAAACGTCCTGGATTCCCATCAGCTCGGCAGTATTGAGTATGCGTCGGCCCATTTGGGCTGCAAGCTGATTCTGGTGCTGGGGCACACCCGCTGCGGCGCGGTCGGCGCGGCGCTCTCCGGCCACAGCGAGGGCTATATCCGTTACATCACCGACGAGATCCTGCGGGCTGTCGGGGAGGAGACCGACCCGGACAAGGCCTGCCGTCTCAACGTGCTGCATGCGGTGGAGATGATTCGCCATGCCTTCCGGGAGCACCCGGAGATCCCTTCCGCGGGGCTGGATATTCGCGGGGCGGTATACGACATTGAAAGCGGCAGAGTGGACTGGCTCTGATGCGAAATGCGCCCGCCGCCCGTGATTTGTAGGGTTTACAATGATGTGTGACAGTAGATGAAAAAAGAATAGCGAATAGG
>CAMKAP010000140.1 GCA_946410505.1 uncultured Clostridia bacterium | reverse complement strand
TGCGTCATCGGCGTGCCCGATCCCTATAAGATGCAAAAGGTCAAGGCCTTTGTGAAGCTGGCCCCCGGCGTGCCCGCCATCGACACGACCCGCCAGGAACTGCTGGACTACTGCCGCAAACACATCGCCAAGTACGCCATGCCGTACGACATTGAGTTCAAGGAGGACATGCCCAAGACCCTGGTGGGCAAGGTGGCCTACCGGGTGCTGGAGCAAGAGGAGCTCAACAAGATGAAGGCCCGGGAGTCGGCTCCGGTCAAATGAGCTTCCGCCGTACTGCAGAGCATTAAGGAGAGGAACACATGATCCGAAAAATCATTCACATCGACGAAGAGAAATGCACCGGCTGCGGTCTGTGCGCCGAGGCCTGCCACGAAGGCGCCATTGACATTGTGGACGGCAAGGCCAGACTCGTGCGGGAGCATTTCTGCGACGGCTTCGGCGACTGTCTGCCGAACTGCCCGGCGGGGGCCATCACCTTTGAAGAGCGCGAGGCCCCGGCCTACGATGCCGAAGCGGTGAAAAAAGCGCAGCTTGCCAGAAAAATCGAGGCTTTCAAAAAGATGCACCCCGAGGGCGGCTGCCCCGGTTCCAGGGCGGCGCAGCTCCGTCAGCCGGCGGAGGACGCTCCCGCCGTACGTACGGGCGCGGTCTCCCGCCTGGCCCAGTGGCCATGCCAGATCAAGCTCCTGCCCACACAGGCGCCCTTCTATGACGGCGCGAAGCTCCTCATTGCGGCGGACTGCACAGCCTACGCCTACGCCAATCTTCACGAGGACTTCATGCGCGGCAGGGTCACAATGATCGGCTGCCCCAAGCTGGACGCGGTGGACTACAGCGAAAAGCTCACCGCCATCATTCGTGACAACGACGTAAAAAGCGTGACCATGCTGCGTATGGAGGTCCCCTGCTGCGGCGGACTGCAGCGGGCCGCGGAGAGTGCGCTCAAAGCCAGCGGAAAGTCCATTCCCTGGCAGGTGGTGACCATTTCCCGCGACGGCCGCATTCTGGACTGAAATCAATCATTACGCGGAAAGCCCCGGGCTATGCCCGGGGCTTTCCGCGTATCGACACTTTTCTATCCAGTTTCTCAGTCCAGATGCAGCTGAGAGATCCAGTCCCGAAGCTCGCTCTCGGAGGCTCTGGCCGCAAAGCGCTTTCCGGGCAGGACCCGTGCGCCCTTTGCGAGCTTTTCGATGCGTGCCTGTCCCTCGCCAAGCTGGCTTCCGCCGGAGGTGAAGAAGGGCACCACGGTCTTGCCGCTGAAGTCATAGGCGTCCAGGAAGCTGTCGATGATGCTGGGCTCCCGATACCACCAGATGGGGAAGCCCAGGAAGATGACCTCGGCCTCCGAAACGGGAGCGGCGGCGTCCGCCAGCGCCGGGCGGCAGTTGGGGTCCTGCATTTCCACAGTGCTGCGGGCTTTCTTGTCCATCCAGTTCAGATCGCGCCGCTCATAGGGGACGGCGGGCTTGATCTCGTACAATGCCGCATCGGCTGCGGCGGCGAGGGTCTGCGCCAGTCTGGCGGTACTGCCGCTGGCGGAAAAACAGGCGATCAGTTTGTTCATGTGTATATTCCCCTTTCTATTTCAGCTTGCCGTACTCTTCGTCGGAAACCTTCTCCAGCCACTCGTTGGAGGTGTTCTCGCCGGCGACTTCGATGGCCAGGTGGGAAAACCAGCTGTCAGCGGCGGCGCCGTGCCAGTGCTTGACCTCCGGCGGGATATTGACCACCGTGCCGGGTGTCATCTCCACGGGTGCCTTGCCCCACTCCTGATACCAGCCGCGTCCGCCCACACAGAGGAGCATCTGCCCGCCGCCGGAGCTGGCATGGTGGATGTGCCAGTTGTTGCGGCAGCCCGGCTCAAAGGTCACATTGAATACCGGCACCTGCTCGGTGGAGACGGGTGACAGGTAGCTCTGCCCCACGAAAAACTGCCCATAGGGATTTTCCTCCCCGATGGGGAAAAAGATCGTTTTCTGATAGGCGTCCTTCTCCGTGGAAGCGGGTTCTTCCTCATTCCAGATCTCCTTGGCCAGCCGGAACACCGCCCAGCCCTTGGGCCAGCCCACATACATGGTGGCGTGGGTGATGATGGCGGCGATTTCCTCCCTTGTGACGCCGTTATTCTTCGCGTTCTGCAGATGATAGGAAAGGGATGAATCCGTAATCCCCGAGGCCATGAGAGACACGACGGTGATGATGCACTTTGTTTTGACGTCAAGGGCTTCCTCGTTCCATACCTCTCCGAAGAGCACGTCGTCATTGAGGTGCGCAAACATCGGCGCAAAGCCGCCCAGTTGGTTCCGCCCCGCGGTCTGTGTGATCTTCTCTTTCATTCTATCTCCTCCTCATCGTTTGATAAACTGCAGATCCTTCTCCGGCAGAGCATCATCCGAGAGGAAGCGCTCCACCTTCATGTGCAGGTCGTATTTTTCCCGGAGCGCCGCAATCTGCGCCATCATGGGAGAAGCGTGGTGTGCGTCGATGGCCGCCTGGTCCCGCCACTGGTCGATCAGAAGCACGGTTTCGGGATCGTCCATCGGGAAAAAGTAGGCGTAGCGCAGATTGCCGTCCTCAGCCCGGATGGCATCCGCTGTGCCGCTGCGGACCATCTCCTCCGCAAAGGCCCTGGCGGAGCCGTTTGTGCCGGTGTAATACAGGTTTACCGTGATCATAGCAGTCCCCCCAGTATCGTCAGAATAAAGGTATAGGCCATCTCATAGGTGCTCATATAGACGTAGGGGATCCCGGCCTCCTGCATGGCGCGGCGCTGCTTCTCCGTTACGACAGTGTAGGGATACAGGCCGTAGACGAAGGGCAGGAAGGCATACAGGAAGCGCTGCCGCCCTTCCTCCCCGAGGCCGGGGACGAACTTCTGCAGGCAGCGGTCCACCGCTGCGCTGGATGCTCCGTAGGCAGTCTTGAATTCCACCAGCCGCTCCGGGCGGGAATTTTCCTCCATGTCGTAGAGGTTCATGCTCAGAAGCTTGAGCATCATCGGCCGGCGCTCCAGCGCGTGGGCCAGGGCCGACGCCAGTCCCTCCAATGAGAGGCTGTCCTCCCGCTCACAGAGGCTGTTCAGGTCCGCCGCAAAGAGCTCGTATTCCTGCTGAAACAGCGCGAGGAAGATTTCCTCCCGGGTCTCAAAGTAGTTGTAGATCGAGGTACGGGTGAAGGAGGTCATCCGGCCGATCTCCTTCATGGTAATTTCCTTGAAGCTCCCGGTCTCATAGAGCTCCCGGCAGGCGGAGATGATCTCCTCCCTGCGCGCATGGGTCAGCTCCGCAGATCCTTTGGGCATTTCTCATCCCCCTTTCTCTCTTTCGCAAAGGGTGCTGACACAATGTCAAGACTTACTATAGTGCAGTTCTGACATTGTGTCAACAATCTTGTTCGAAGGCAAGGGAAAGGGGCTGTCTCAAAACAGCAGCAATGCCTGCAGGGGCGGCTATAAGCCGCCCCTGCGTTCTTTATCTGCCTTTTAAGCCAGTCCCTTTTAATACCGTTTAGCTACAGTGGCTGCCCAGGAAGGCAAGGCTGGGCTTGGGCTGACGTTCCTGGGTGCTGCGGTCCACAGCGACGAGGCCGAAGGTCATGCCGAAGCCCTTCTGCCACTCAAAGTTGTCCATCAGGCTCCAGTACATATAGCCCTTGAGGGGGATGCCGTCTTTGACGCAGTTCTCCACGCCGGCAAGTGCGCGGCGGATGAACTCCACCCGGCGCGCATCATCTGAGACAGCAACTCCGTTTTCCGTGACAATCAGATCCCCTTTGAATTCCTCTGCAACACGGCGGATCACATGCTCCAGGGCCTCGGGGTAGAACTCGTAGTCCATCTGGGTCAGCTCCGCGTCCTCAGGGCAGGGCAACTGTCCGGCAGGTCCGTACTGCGTGCGGGTATAGTTCTGCACGCCAAGGAAGTCGTCGTCCTTGATATAGGGCAGATAGTGCCGGAACTCCTCGTCCCAAGCGGCTTGGGTAAAGCTCTCTCCTCCCGGCAGCGCCTGCAGGTCATGCATGGAGAGCGTGATGCCAACACTGATATTGGGATAGAGCGCCTTGATGGCGGCTTTTGCCGCCTGGTGGGCACGGAAAACCAGCGCGTCTCCCTCAGGCGTGCGAGAGCTCACGAAGATCTGCGGCTGGGGTGTTCCGAAAGCCTGGGCGTTCTCCATGGCGGCGAACTTCATGTTCTCCATCATCTTCTCGAAGTTCATGCCGACCTGTACGGTGCCCTCGGCCTTTTTCGCGCCGGAGGCCGCGTTCTTCGCCGCTTGCTCGGCCATTAGGCGGAAGCGCTTGGAGATCGCCGCAAGCTGCAGGCCCATGTTGGCCTCATTGATCGTGCAAATGTAGTTCAGCTCTCCGCCGAGCTTTTCGGTGACATGAGCGGCGTAGCGGCGGAAGTCCTCCACGGTGCTTTCCGCTTCCCATCCGCCCTTGCGGATCAGCCACGCAGGGCTGGTAAAGTGCATGAGCGTCACGATCGGCTCCACGCCGTTTGCCCTGCAGCAGCGGATCACGTCGCGGTAGTGCTCGATCTCGCCCTCGTCGAACTGCCCTTCCTCCGGCTCGATGCGCGCCCACTCGACAGAGAAGCGGTAGGCGTTCAATCCGGCTTCGGCCAGCAGCCGGATATCCTCTTCATAACGGTGGTAGTGGTCGCAGGCCTCGCCGCTCGGCTCGGTGAAGCTGGTGTGCGGCAGATGCTCCTGGATCCAGTAGTCGCTGTTTACGTTGTTGCCCTCGACCTGATGGGCGGCGGTCGCTGCGCCGATGAAAAAGCCTTTGGGAAACGCCATGGTTTTCTCCTCCTCAGTTCAGTTTTACACATTCGCCCGCGGTGATGCCGTTTTCGTTGAAGGCGTCCACCCGGACGAAGTATTCCCGGTCCCTGATCAGAGCACCCACGCGCGTTTCACCGGGCGTGAAGACCATATAGCTGTGGTAGAGCTTCTCCGGCGAGGAGCCGAAGAGGATGTTATAGCCCAGGGTGTTGTCCTGGGGCTGGATGTCCACCAGCATGTCCAGGTCACCGCTGCGCACAGCGGAATACCGCGGCTGCGCGCATTTTTCGCCTTTGCCGAGGCCGAAGACCCGCAGGCCGGAGACGCAGGGATTCTGCCCGTAGGGTACCGTCATATCGGTCAGGCGGAGATAGCGGGCGGCAAAGCCCTCCTCCCGCAGGACCAGGTCGTGGCTCAGATCGGTCGCGGCGTCGGATTTGTCCTCGATGAGAAACCAGCTCTCGCCGTCCAGAGAGCCCTCCAGCTTCCAGCGGGTCACATGCTCCGCTTCCTCAATATAGCGGGCCTGGGAGCCGGGCCGGATCTCACCTGGGCAGGGGATGTCGATCTTATCGTCGGCAAAGTTCACCTGCACGGCATGCACGTCAAAGACCTTGCCCAGATCCACGCGCAGCCACTCCTCACGGCTTGCGGAGGCGGCGCGCCACCAGGTCTGCACGTTCTCCTCCGTGGCCTTTTCCGGCTCATGGCCGGGG
>CAMKAP010000139.1 GCA_946410505.1 uncultured Clostridia bacterium | reverse complement strand
TTTGAGACCATCCTGCAATTTCGCTGGGTGGATCAGACACAGGACAGCCCTCCGGTCTGGTGGCGGCTTCCGAAGGATAAACGCCCCCAAACTTTCCCTGAGGAACTGGGAATTGCCCCTGCCAACATTCTGCTTCTCTATGAATAGGAATAATCAAAACCAGGCGAAAAACGCGTGGCTTGTGAAGGCCACGGGAGGGCCTGATGCAAGCCGCATTTCAAGACGCATGAAATAGTTTGCCAATCGCATAGTCATTTACAGGCCGCCGCTAAAGCGGCCTGGTTTTTGCCTGTTTCTTCTTGCCCGCAAACTGGTCGACGATCTCTGTCAGGCTTTTCTGGTCTTCCATGAAGTGGCAGGGACGCTGATGCCGGCGCTGTTTCTCCTGCAGCATTGGTTCAAGCGGCATGGTGAAAAACTGTTCAAGGGGCGGTATTCGCTTCAGCGTGTATTTTAGACCGTTCTGAAGCTCTTACTCCTGGTCTTTATGGTTATCCAGCCCCTGTGCGGTATTCTGAGAGAGTAGAGATTCCGACCAATAATCAGCTATTGAAGAGTATGACCGTTTTGTCACGCAGCTCTTCATGTGCATCTTCTGCCTTCCCAATAAAAACAGAAGTGATCAGATACCTTCCTAATTCGCTTATTGTATCAAACTTATGCAGATGTACCGCAGAATGCAAATCCGAACCACATCTTCCGGATTGGAGACAGGTTCGGATTTTGCTTTTCTTCGGGCAATTATCTCCCGGCCGCATGAAATCTGAACCAACATTTCTGACCAGCCGTGAGTTCAACTTCGGTACGGTCGGTTCATTTTCTTCTGGCCGGTTTATAGCATCGGCTTTTCAGATGTTGCACGAAGCAGATCTGTTTACTGCTCGGTGACTTCTTTTGCCTGGTACCGGTCCCGGAACGCACGCGGCGATACATTTTTGAACTGCTTGAAGATTTTTCCGAAATAGCTCTGGGACGGAAAGTGAACGTATTCCGCGATTTCCATCAGGGAGAGATCAGAATACATCAAAAGATTCGACGCGCGATAGACGCGCTCTTCGTTGATATAATCCTGCAGACATTGACCCGTCTCTTTTTTAAAGAGTTTGGAGAGATGGGTGGGGCTGATGCCGATGCTCTGGGCAACGTCGTCCAAATAGATCTTCTCCCGATAGTGCTTGCGCACATAGTCCTTCGCCCGCTCCACATGGCTGGAGGTACGCGGCTTTTCCAGCTTCTGCTTTACGCGGACTGTGAGTTCTTCAATGGCGCGGTTTCGATAGTGCAGCAGATGGGCCGGGTCCTGCGTGCTGTCACACTTCTGGATATAATAACCGCTCAAGCGGTAACCCTCTTCCGGAGAGATCCCGCCCTCGATCGCGGCCCGGGTGCACAGGGAGATGCCGATGATCGCCAGGTTCCGCCAGTGTGAGAATTCCACTCTGGAAAGCCTTCCGGAGTCTCTGTCCATGTTCTCCGCCAGCCGGATCGCATCCTCTGTGCGCCCTTCCCGGATCGCCTGCATCAGCAGCCTTTCCTCGAAATAGCTGTGCCGGAATGCGGCGTCGTCGTTTTCAGCCTCTTCGTTCAGCACAAAGCTGACCTGATCGGAATAAAAATTTTTTTCTCCGTGACTGATGATCTGGTTGAGGTGCATCAGCTCTTCATTTTCCAGATTTCCGTTTTTCAGGGAGGAATTGGTTAAGAGGATCAAGTTTCGGATTTCCGACAGAGTGAAACTCTGCAGGCCGCGGGCGCTGTCGGCTTCGATCCCAAAGCACTCATACATCTGCCGGCGCTTGAGTGCGTTCAGCTTTTCACTGCACATGGGGCCCATATAGAGAAAGCCTTCACCCACGTGCAGCGCTGCAAAAAAGACGCCGTTCTTCTCTTTATACAGATAAGGCGCTCTCTGTTTTTCGATCCCGGCGCGCAGGGCCCCCCGCAGGCGGGCCGACTGCATCAAAGGGCTGTCCTGAACACTGTCGAAAAAAGCGATCAGGCTTCCGTCAGGTGCTTCATAGCAGAGATCGACCTTGATCACAGAGCACAGCACACGGATATGATTATCTGCCACGGTCCGACACCTCCCGTTTCTTTTCTCCATCTTATCACGGCAGGGCAAAAAAAGATACAAAAATCCTAATAAAACGATAGTATTTTACGCGCCTGTGTGGTATGATGCATGGCAATCCCGGAAGGAGGATATGCAATGGCTATAGAGAACCAGGGAAAATGGATTCGCCCGGCAGAGAGCTTATCTGAGACGGATGCGGAGACGCGGCTTGTCTGTTTTCGCAAGGAGGTTGTGCTTTCAGATCCCTCGGAAGCGAGGCATCTGCGCATCTCGGCGGATTCCCGATACAAGCTCTATATCAACGGAACGCTTGTCAGCTTTGGCCCCTGCAAGGGGGACGATCAGCGGCATTTTGCGGACGATCTGGATCTCTTTCCGTATCTGAAGCCGGGCCGGAACACCCTGGCAGCTGAAGTGCTGGTTGTGGGAGACGACGCCTGGAACAGCAACCACAGTCTCTTCACCGCGGGACTCCCCGGTCTTTATCTGGAAGGCATCGAGACAGAGGGCTGGCGCTGCCATGTCTGCCGCAGTCTTTGTTTTTATGCCGAGGAAGAAGGCTTTTCGCCCCTGCACATCCACGAAAAAGCAGCGGGAGATCCCGCCGCGATCGGCTGGAAGACGGATGCGTTCGACGACAGCGGCTGGGAACCTGCACGTTCCTGCACGGAGAAGGAGATCCCCTCGCCTCTGCGCGGAGAGCTGCTCCTCCCCCGCCCCATTCCCTTCATGACGCTGACGCCTCATGCCTTTACCCTGCCTCTGCATACGGTAGCCGCTCACAGCGAAATACAGTTCGTTCTTGACGCCGGCGAGGAGATGACCGCATTTCTGCGTCTCTCCGTCAGCGGCGGAAAAGGCGCGACGGTCGAGCTGCTGCAGAGCGAGTGCTATGTGACGGAAGAGGGGAAGCGCAACCGGCTCGACGCGGTGAAAGGCCATCTGGAGGGCTACCGGGACTATTACACGGTCAGCGGCCTGGATAAAGAAGACTACGAGTCCTTCTGGTTCCGCACCTTCCGTTTTCTGCAAGTCACGATCCGCACCGCGGATGAGCCGCTGCAGCTCAATGCTCTCGAATACGAGGAGACGGGCTACCCCCTGAATGCCAAAACGTCCGTCACCACCTCCGATCCTACGCTCACGCCGATCTGGGACATCAGCCTGCGCACCCTGCGCAGGTGCATGCACGATACCTACATGGACTGCCCCTTCTATGAGCAGCTTCAGTATGTGCAGGATACCCGCTCACAGGCGCTCTATACCTATGCCGTCGCTGCGGACGACAGGCTGGCCCGTCAGGCGCTGGACGACTTTGCCGCCTCTCAGGGCGGCGACGGGCTTCTGAACGCCTGCTATCCGAACAAGAACGCCAATGTGATCCCCGGCTTTTCCCTTTACTATATCCTCATGCTGCACGATCACATGATGTACTTCGGGGATCAAGCGCTGATCCGCGCATACCTGCCTGCGGTCGAGCGCATCCTGCGCTTTTTCCGTACCCATTGCACAGAGAGCGGTCTTGTGGACAAAATTGGCGGCGTCAACGGCGTGGCCGCCAGGTGGTCCTTTATCGATTGGGCGGCGGACTGGATGCCCACGACCGGGATGCCGGGCGCCGGACTGTACGGCCCACTCACCATGGAGAGTCTGCTTTATCTGTACGGCCTGCAGAAGGCGGCGGAGCTGGCAGAATGGGTCGGAGAGACCGGGCTTGCGCAGCAGTATCGAAATCAGGCGGAGACGCTTCGGCGGGCGATCCGCCGGGAGTGCATGGACAAAAGCGGCATGCTCACCGACGGGCCCGGAAGAGCGGAGCTGAGCCAGCATTGCCAGGTTTTCGGCGTTCTGACGAAGACACTGACCGAAGAGGAGGGAAAGCGAAACCTCCGGCGCACGGTGGAAGATCGCACGATCACACAGTGCACGGTGGCCACCTGCTTCTACCTGTTCCGTGCGCTGGAAAGAACCGGCCTTTACGAATATACGGACCGATATTGGGACATGTGGCGCGGCATGGTTCGAGACGGCTGCAGCACCTGCGTGGAGTCGCCGGGGAGCTACGCCCGCTCAGAATGCCATGCCTGGGGCTCGCTCGCCCTGTATGAGCTTCCCACTGCAGTCCTCGGTGTCCGCCCGGCGGCGCCGGGCTATGAAAAGATCGAAGTACGGCCTGTTCCAGGCATGCTGACGCACGCTACCGGCACTGTGCATACGCCGTGGGGTGATCTGCAAGTCGCCTGGGAAAAAACAGGAGAACAACTGAAGCTGAGCGTAAACGGCGAGGCGGAAGCACTCCGGCGTATTACAACATATTAAGAACAAAAGTCACAGAATAACGATAGCATTTCTGCTTCCTTTCCTATACAATATGGGTAAGGAAGCTTTTTATTTTATCGTAACGGCCAAGGGGGTAAGCATGGGAACTCGTTTTTACGGTGTCGGCGAGCCGCTGATCCAGCGCGAGCGTGATCAGGGCATCGATGCGGCGGCTGCCATGGATCTGGTAAAAGGGCTCGGCTGCAGCGCCTATCGCAGCTGGATGCACATTACAGAGATCCTGAAAGATCCTTATACACCGATCCCCGAGGAAGTTGCGCGGCACCGGCGGCTGCTTGACCGGGCTGCGGAGCTGGACATTGAAGTCACCGCCATGAGCCACGAGTGGTTTCTCCCTGAAGGCTGCAGGCAGCGCAGGGGGCACGCCATGCCGAAGCGCGACCTGAGCCCCGGCAGTCTCTATATGAAAGCTCTGGAGAAGCTGGAGGCAAGCTGGTGCACCATGGCGCAGCTCTTCCCGCAGGTGGCCATCTGGGAAGTGGGCAACGAATGGAACCTGGATGCCTTTCTTCATCCGGACGGTTTTCTGGATTCTGATATGTCCGAACCCTTTACGGCTGATGAAAAGATGGATATTGCGGTGGACATGATGTACTTTGCCGCGCGGGGCGTCCGCAGGGGCAACCCCGAGGCAAAAGTCGCCTCCTTCTCCCCTGCCCTGTCCACACCGGGCCTTGGAGGTGATATGCCGGATTATCTGCCTGTGATGTACGGCGTTGCCTGGACGCTGGATAAGGTATACTCCCGCATCAGGAGCGGGAAATTCTGGTCAGACAATACGGATGATTATTTTGATCTTCTGGCCTGGCACCCCTATGTGTTTACAAACCGGGATGTACCGGACGCAGATCTCTTTCTGGACGTGGACGAGCCTGATCAGCTCTGGAAAAGCTACAATGACGCCGCTTACAAGGTGATGAAGAAGTATGGCGACGGTCACAAGCAGGTGCTGCTGACGGAGTCCGGCTTTACCGACTGCGGCAACCCCGACTGGGAGCGTCGCTACGCCGGATATAACAGGAAGATGCTGGAGATCGCAAAGGGGCTCCCCTATGTGCGTACGCTGCACAATTTCCGCCTGCTCAACGAAAACGCCATGCTGCAGCGGGCGGGCATTGAGGACAATCAGATCGGCGGCTTGACCGAAGTCTATTTTGGTCTCTTTACCGACCCGGACGAGGGCTGCAGACCCAGAGCCAGGGCAAGGGCAATTCAGGAAATGACC
>CAMKAP010000138.1 GCA_946410505.1 uncultured Clostridia bacterium | reverse complement strand
TTCTGGCCGTGCTCGTCGGTGCCGGTCAGGAACATCACGTCATAGCCGCAGAGCCTCTTGTAGCGCGCGATGGCGTCGGTGGCCACGGTGCAGTAGGTGTGCCCGATGTGCAGTTTATCCGAGGGATAGTAGATCGGGGTGGTAATGTAGAAGGTTTTCTTTTCCATGCTCTCTTCTCTCCTGTATCTCAAAAATGTTTCAGCATATTCAGCCGAAGACCACGGTCGCGTCGCCGGTGCCGGCGCTCTCCTGGGCAGCGTAATAATCGGGCGGCCATTCGATGTCCTCCGGATGCTTGTTGTAGCTTCCGTAGGGCTCCTTGATCGTTGCGATCTCGTTGCCGTCGGCGTCGTAGACATGTCGGGTCGCCTGGGCGCCCCAGCCGGTCTGCACACTGGGATAGGTCGAGTCAAAGACGGCGTACATGGTATTGGTGAGCTCCACATAGCTGCCGTCCACATCCGTCCCGTGGATCTCCACGGTAAGCTCCTTCTCGTCCGTGGTGTAGGCCACGATCTTGATCGGGTACTCCCGGTTGTTGCGGAACTTGAAGTCCGGCTTGGGCCAGCTCACCGTCGCGTCGTAGGCGATGGGAAGATAGTCCACACGGAACATGTGGCTGGTGCGGGACACCGTCTCCAGGTTTGCAAACATTGCGGCGCAGTAGAGCGTGGAGGACACCTGGCAGATGCCTCCGCCCACCTCCTGCACACGCTCGCCGTTTGCGTAGGCGCCAGCCTCCAGGAAGCCGGCTTCTCTGGTACGCTGGCCCACCGTCTCGTTATAGGAGAAGGTCTCCCCCGGCATGAGGATCACGCCGTTGATCTTGGAGGCGGCCAGCTCGATGTTGTTGCAGCGGTTTTCGCCGCTGGAGGCGTAGACCGTGGTCTGATAGCCCAGCACATCCCTGTACAGCATACCCCGCAGACTCTCGCCCGTGACGGCGGGCTCCGTGATGACCAGCGGCGTCACGACCTCCTCCATCAGCTCCGCCTGCTCCCAGGCGGCTTTGGCCGCGGCAGCGTCAAAGCTGCAGCCCACGATCTCGTCCACGACCTCAAAGCTCCCGTCGTCCTTGAAATAGGCGTCCCTTGGCGTCGCGTTCAGTTCCTGAAACAGCTTGTCGTAATCCGGCATGCTGGGTGTGCCGTCGATCTGCGTGTATTCAAAGCGGCGCTCGCCGCTTAATAGCGCCTGGCAGAGACCGCTGACAATGGCCTCACTGTCGATGGAGAGCTCGCCCGCGCCCTTCACGGTGCGGATCTCCGCCTTCTCCAGATCGACCTGCGCGTCAGGGCTGCCGGCAACCTTCTCGTTGAAGCGCTCCACGGCCTTGCCGGTCTCCTCCCGGACATAGCCCTCGTCCAGCACGGGGAAGGACAGCGCCACATCGGTCCGGTCCGTAAGCCCGTCCAGGTAACACAGGAGGTTTTCGAAGGCGTCCTGGGTGTGGCCGTAGCGGTAGGCGGCCTCCGCGGCGACGTCCGCCGTCAGGGCCACGCCCGCCGTGCGCCGGTCCAGCGTAAAGCCCACACCCATGGGGAGCGTCACCACCATAGGATCGGCGGCGTCCTCGTCCCAACCGGCGGCGTTGAGCTTTGCCAGCGTCTCCTGCCGGGTCAGACGGCTCACGTCGATCCCGTTGAGGTAGACGTTGGGCAGGTTAATATCGCTCTCGCTGACATGGATGGCCAGATAGGTCAGACCGCCCGCCGCCAGCACCAGCAGCACCAGCAGAACGATCAGGGTGATTTTCACCCGTTTCCATATCTTTTTTCTCTTTTTGCGGGCAGTACGGGCATTTCTCTGCCGGACCGCCTCTCTGGCTTCCCGCTCCTGGGCCCGCATAGCCTCTGTCCGCCGTTTCTCGGCGGCGAGCCGCGCGCGTTTTTCCTCTCTTGCGCGCTCAGCGTCCCGATTTACATGGGCGCCGTTTCTCTCGTTTCTGTTCGCCACGTTATCTCCTCAGGCTTTCCGATCCATCACGCCTCATGGGCCCCGGTCTTCTCCTCATACATTTCGGCGAAAAGCTCATCCTCGCCCTTGGGAAGGCTGATCTTCTGCTCGGCCTCTTCCGCCCTGTCCACCCAGGGGGTGTACTCGGCCCGGCCGTTGGCCTGGGCCTCCAGCAGGATACCGATGAGGGTGTTGGAGATCAGAAAGCCCGGCACGGTGAAATGCCAGCGGCCGTCGGTCTCCTCGGCCCAGCCCTTTTCCGCGAAGGCGCGCAGCACCCGGACGATGGGCTGCCAGTCGCACTGGCAGCGGCTGACGTAGTCTTCCCGGGAGATGCCGCGGCTGGTGCGCATGGCGAGCATGATATACTCCACCGCCCGCTCCAACGGGTCCACCTTCTCGTATTCGTCCACGATGCTGACCTTGCGCGTAACGCGGGAAATATACTGCTTGAGATCCTTGACGAAGCTGTAGCGCAGACTCCCCACACAGGAGTGGGCGCCGGGGCCGAAGCCCATATAGTCGTCCAGGTTCCAGTATTTCAGATTGTGGCGGGACTCAAAGCCCGGCGCGCTGAAATTGGAGATCTCGTATTGCCGGTAGCCGTAGCGCTCCAGCATTTCGGCGGCGTAGGAATACATGTCCGCCTGCTCATCGTCATCCGGGAGAATGGGAGAGCCGTAATAGTCCTCATACATTTTCGTCCCCGGCTCCAGCTTGAGGCCGTAGCAGCTGATGTGCTCGGGGTGCAGCTCCACGATCTGGGAGAGGGTCTCGGCCCAGTCGCTCTTGGTCTGGCTGGGCAGGCCGTAGATCAGATCGAGGCTCAAGTTGTCAAAGCCGGCTTTCCGGGCGTCGGAGAACGCCTTCACCGCCTGCTGGAAATTGTGCCGCCGGCCGATGAGCTTCAGCAGATCGTTGTTTGTGGCCTGCACGCCGATGGACAGGCGGTTCACGCCCTCCTGCCGCAGCGCTTTGAGCATCTCGGGGCTCATGCTGTCGGGATTGCACTCCACCGTGACCTCCGCGTCCAGGCGCACGTTGCCGTTGCGCTTCAAAAGGTCGAAGACCTCCCCGATGCGCTCGGCCCCGTAGTAGCTGGGCGTGCCGCCGCCGAAGTAGATGCTGTCCACCTCGTAGTTCCTGATCCCCGGGGCAGACTCGGCGATATGGGCCAGCAGCGCTTTCTGGTACTCCGGCATCATATTGTCGCATCCGGCCAGGGAGTAGAAGTCGCAGTAGCTGCACTTGCTGGCGCAGAAAGGGATGTGGATGTAGATTCCCAAACGTGGTTTCATAAAAGCTCCTGAAAAAGTGAATATTCAATCGCCGTGCGGTTTTATCCTTCGAGCCGGGTGCGGCGAGGACTGCGCTGTTCTGAACCGTTACGGGCTTAGAACATCTCCGCCACGTCGGCGGCGAAGGCAACGGGGTCCTTCTCCGCCACGTCGGCGGCGAAGGCAACGGGGTCCTCCACGTTCACGCCGGCGCTCAGCTCGGCCAGCGCGTAGAGCACGCGGGAGAGGCGGGCAGCCTTGTCTTTATCGCTCTCGAAGGCCTCCTTGAGGACCTGGAAGCTGCGGTGTTCGGCGTTGAGCTCCAGCACGCGGGTGGCGCGCAGCTTGCGCAGCTCCTCGCTGGGGCCGTGGCGGAAGTAGCGCTCCATCTCCAGGGTAAGAGCGCCCTCGGTGGTCAGGCAGCAGGGCTGGGTCGTGAGCTTGCGGCTCAGGCGAACCTTGTTCACGTCCTCGCCGACGGATTCCTTCACGAAGTCCAGCAGCTCCTTGTTCTCGATGTCCCGCTCCTCGGCGGCCTTCTTCTCTTCCTCGGTCTCAAAGCCCAGATCATCGGTGACCACGTTGCAGAAGCTCTTGCCGTCCTGCTCGCGCAGGGCCTCCAGCACCATCTCGTCCAGAGGGCTGGTCAGGTAAATGAGCTCATAGCCCCGGTCCCGGACCTCCTGGCACTGGGGCAGGTTCATGGCCTGCTTGACCGTGGCGGAGGTGGCAAAGTAGATGGCTTTCTGGCTCTCGGGCATGTTCTCCACATACTCCTTGAGCGTCACCATACGGTCCTCGGAGGTGTAGAAGAGCAGCAGGTCGCGCAGGAAATCCTTGTAGCGGCCGTACTCGTCGCAGACGCCCACCTTCAGGTCGTTTCCGAAGTTGCGGAAGAACTCCTCATACTTGGGCTTGTCGTCCCGCAGGAGCTTTTCCAGCTCTCCCTTGATGCGTTTTTCCAGATTCTGACCGATGATGCGCAGCTGCCGGTCGTGCTGGAGGATCTCACGGGAGATGTTCAGGGACAGATCGGGAGAGTCCACCACGCCCTTGACGAAATCGAAGTAGTCGTGCAGCAGCTTGTCGCACTTCTCCATGATCATGACGCCGTTGGAGTAGAGCGTGACACCGCCCTTATTGTCGCCGGAAAAGACGTTTTCATTCTGCTCGCCGGGGACGAAGAGCATGGCCTTGTAGCTGACCTGGCCCTCGGCGTTCACGCGCACCAGCGCGCAGGGGTCCTTGCGGTCCCGGTTCTTTTCCTTGTACCAGGCGATGCAGTCATCGTCGGTCACCTCGCTCTTGGAGCGCTGCCAGATGGGGATCATGGAGTTGAGCGTCTCGTTCTCGGTGACCATGCGGTAGTCGTATTTGGGGCTGCCGTCGTCGTTCTTCTCGCCGGTCTCAAAGCGTTCCTGGTGCTCCACGTCCATCTTGATGGGCCAGCGCACATAGTCGGAGTACTTCTTCACAAGGGCTTTGATCTTCCAGACCTCCAGGTAGGAGCCATAGATTTCCTCATCGCTGTCGGCCTTCAGGTGCATGATCACGTCGGTGCCCACGGTATCCTTTTCGATGGGGGTCACGGTGTAGCCGTCGGCGCCCCTGCTCTGCCACTTGACGCCCTGCTCCTCGCCGTACTTGCGGGTCAGGACCGTGACCTCGTCGGCCACCATGAAGGCGGAGTAGAAGCCCACGCCGAACTGGCCGATGATGGAGATGTCCTCGGCCTTTTCGCTGTCCATCTCGTCCTTGAACTTGTAGGAGCCGGACTTGGCGATGACGCCCAGGTTGTTCTCCGCCTCCTCCAGGTTCATGCCGATGCCGTTGTCGCGCACGGTGATGGTGCGGGCCTCCTTGTCCACCAGGATCTCGATCTTGAAATCGTCCCGGTTCAGGCCCACCTGATCGTCGGTCAGGCTCAGATAGCAGAGCTTGTCGATGGCGTCGGACGCATTGGAGAGGATCTCACGCAGGAAGATCTCCTTGTTGGTGTAGATGGAATTGATCATCAGGTCGAGAAGTCTCTTCGACTCGGCCTTGAACTGCTTTTTGCCCATGGTTTGTTTGTATGCCTCCATTACATTCGGGGCCGGCGGCAGAAGCCGCCACTCGCCCTATTTTTCATAATGAATTATTATAGCACATTTGTAAAGAATTTCAACACAGAGAGGGCATTCTTGCTGCGGAATTCTTGATCGGAGAAAAGCGGCGCTTCTCTTTCCGTTCCCGGTATGCTGCCAAGAGGCTGATAGAACAGCGCACCATCCACAAGTTGCAGTTCCCTGATCGTTCTTGGTATGGTATAATGATGGCCGTGACGAATACCGATTTCTGTTTGTTGTAGTTCCCTGATCGTTCTTGGTATGGTATAATAACCGACAGAAACCGGTTGGACGGTATTTGGTTGTAGTTCCCTGATCGTTCTTGGTATGGTATAATTTGCGATCGGGCATCCCTGCCA
>CAMKAP010000137.1 GCA_946410505.1 uncultured Clostridia bacterium | reverse complement strand
CCGGCGGCCAGAAGCAGCGCCTGGCCATCGTCCGGGCCCTGGCCATGGAGCCGGAGGTCATGCTCTTTGACGAGCCCACCTCCGCCCTGGACCCGGAGATGGTCGGCGAGGTGCTGGACGTGATGAAGCGCCTGGCCCATCAGGGTATGACCATGGTGGTGGTGACCCACGAGATGGGTTTTGCCCGCGAAGTCGGCAACCGGGTGCTGTTCATGGACGACGGCAAGCTCCTGGAGGAGGGTACCCCCGACCAGATCTTCAACCACCCGCAGAACCCGCGCCTGCAGGATTTCCTGTCCAAAGTTCTGTAATACGTTTCCACAGGCGGGGAGGGGAAGCCCTCCCCGCTTTTTCTTAGAAAGGAGTTTGAAAATGCTGTCCACGGAGAAACAGGGGCTTGTCGATTTTATCGACGGGCACGCCCCGTATTTTGAGGATATTGCCGATCAGATCTGGGCGCACGCCGAGCTGAGCCTGAAAGAATATCAGTCCGCCGCGCTCTACTGTGAAAAGCTCAAAGAACTGGGCTTTGCCGTCACGGAAAAGCTCTGCGGCATTGACACCGCTTTTTGCGGCAGCTACGGCAGCGGGCGGCCGGTGATCGGCATTCTGGGTGAATTCGACGCCCTCTCCGGCCTGAGCCAGAAGGCGGGGGAGACGAGCCCCGATCCTCTGATCCCCGGCGGGAGCGGCCACGGCTGCGGACACAATCTGCTGGGCGCGGGCTCTCTGGCGGCCGCTGCGGCGGTCAAAACCTGGCTGGAGAAGAGCGGGAAGCCCGGCACGGTCATCTTCTTCGGCTGCCCCGGGGAAGAGGGCGGCGCAGGCAAGGCCTTCATGGCCCGGGAGGGCCTCTGGAAGGAGCTGGACGCGGCGCTCTGCTGGCATCCGGGTGATGCCAACCAGACCATGACCGGCACCAACAACTCCTCCATTCAGGTGCTCTACAAATTCTCCGGCATCCCCGCCCACGCGGCGGGCGACCCCTATAACGGCCGCAGCGCGCTGGACGCGGTGGAGCTGATGAACGTGGGCGTGCAGTTTTTGCGGGAGCATATGACGCCAGACTGCCGTATCCACTACGCCATCACCGACGCCGGCGGCATTTCCCCCAACGTGGTGCAGGCCAAGGCCTCCGTTCTCTATATGGTCCGGGCCAACAAGGTAGCGGACTCCGTCAAGCTCCTGGCCCGGGTGGACGATATTGCAAAAGGCGCCGCGCTGATGACCGGCACCAGCTTTGACCGGGTGTTTATCGACGGCACCGCGGAGACGGTTCCCAACTACGCCATCGAGAAGGCGCTCTACGCGAACATGGAGGTCCTCGGCGTTCCGGAATACGCGGAGGAGGACTACGCGCTGGCGGCGGCGCTTAAGAAGAGCTACCCTGGCAGCGGGCTTGACAGCATCAAGGGCGCCCGGGAGGACGCGGCGATCCGGAAGATCTGTGCGGAGCTGAGCCAAAACGGGGAAAAGCCCATCAACGATTTCCTGTCGCCGCTCTATTCCTCAAACAGCTTTTCGCCCGGCAGCACCGACGTGGGCGACGTGAGCTGGCTCACGCCCACCTCCCAGATCGAGGCGGTGTGCTGGCCCGCGGGCGTGCCGGGGCACTCCTGGCAGATCGTGGCCTGCGGCAAGAGCGGCCTTGCCCACAAGGGCATGCTGTACGCCGCCAAGGTCCTGGCCGCCACGGCGCTGGATCTGATGACAGACGAGGCGCTGCTTGACGAGGCCAAAGCGGAGTTTGCCGGGCGTACCGCAAGCGGCTATGTCTGCCCCATCGAGCCGGACGCGGTGCCGATCGCACTCTGAATACGAAAACAATTGGCACTCTCGATGCGAGAGTGCCAATATTCATATTCTGTTCATAAAATAATGTATATTCGTTCATAATTGTGCGGTATATTATATACACGATAAAACGAAAGAAATGAAAGTTTTGTCGAAAAACATTTACACTGTATTAAATTTATGGAGGTATATATTATGTTTGAACTGATTCCTTTTGGTGGACACAGAGTTTCCGTATACGACCCGTTCCGCGCCTTTGACGAGATGGAACGCAATTTCTTCGGCAACGCCCAGAGCAACGTGCTCTCTGCCTTCCGCACCGACGTGATCGACACAGGCGACGCCTACAAGCTGGACGCCGAGCTGCCCGGCTTCAACAAGGATGACATCAAGATCGACGTGGAGAACGACGTACTGACCATCAGCGCCGAGCGCAAGCTGGAGAACAACGATGAGAAGCCCAACTTCGTCAAGCGCGAGCGCTTCTACGGCTCCTACAGCCGCAGCTTCGACGTCTCTGGCATTGAGGTGGACGGCATCCAGGCATCCTACACCGACGGTGTGCTGACGCTCACCATGCCCAAGAAGGTCGAGACCGCTCCCGCCAGCCGCAGACTGGAGATCAAGTAAGCAGTAAAAGGAAGCTGTACTGCCTGTTTCAAAATTGAATCAGCTGGTATTCAGCAAAAAATATCAAAAGGGGAAGCGGTGTTCTTATGCCGCTTCCCCTTTTTGGCTTTAGCCGAAAGATATACTATAACACAGACGAAAACAGCAGGTAGAGCTGAGCAGTTGTCCTGCTTTAATAGATTATGGAATAGTATAGCTCAAGATTCTTTAGCATTATCTCGTTCTATTGTTTCTCGGATTGCACGCTCAACAAAGCCGACTGTGCTTTTGTCTCCCATTTTTTTAGCATGGGAAACAATTTCTTCATGTCTCTCTGGAAGTACACGAATGCGGATTTCTTTAAACTTGGAGAGATATTTACGGATAGATTTTCTTCTTGAATCAGAATTGCGAAACTCATGTTCTTCCATAGTGACCCCTCAATGAAAAAAAGCTTGACGTATATGCCTATACGCTGTATAATGTAATCACAGCATAAAGTAGCAGCGTGTGAGAGCGGCAACCCTCACACGCCTGCGCAGGTGAGAGAGCACCGGCACAGCAGTAAACACTGCACTACGAAGTAACTATACCTGATTTAGGGTCGTTTGGCAAGATACAAACGACTCCATGTGGGTATATCTTTTCAGTTCAGTTTGCGCTATGCGGGCAGCCTGCATAGCGCTTTTTGCTGACTATAGAAAGGATGTGTCCCATGAATCCATTGAAAACTGTCATGACCGAGTCGATGAACGCCTGCATGTTCGCAAGGAAGGATATTTTCCGCCTTGCAGATCATATGCAGACCTTCCTCTCGGAACCGGTCGACAAAAGCCTTCAGAAGCAGCGCGTCGAACAGCTTATTCATGCACTGCACGTTTCCGCAAACGCAGGAATGAACGAATATATGCTTACGAGTGAGCATTCGGCTTTTCCTGCGTATTTTGCAGAGGGCCAGGAAGCCAATTGGGCCTGGCTTGATTCAAAACTGTTTCCATACTTGCACAAGCCGACGGCGGAAACGAAAAGATTTATTCTGGATCTCTGCGGAAAAATTCGGAGGAATTATGAATATGGAGTCCCCGGAAATGCAGAGCACGCGAGGGAAATCATAGCCTATCTGGAAAAGACATACCACTATCTGAGCTGTGTGATCGGACGCAGAGGCCTTCATTTCCTGGCTTTCCCGACTGTGGAAAGCGAGTCGGAATGCTTTGATATAGAGGTCGGATGGAAATGGACAGGCGGCGTATTCTGCAAGGGACTTATCTTTGCTGTGCCTTCAATGCAGAATGAATTCAATTCGGAGCGATTCGTATACGAGTCAGTGACAGAAACCATTATTCAGCGCCTCAATGTGGATACCGTGTTGAAGGAGAGCGGACTGCGGATGCTGCAGGATCATTGGAATCCCGAGATCTGCCTCAAACGTCCGGAGGATCAGGTGGGTGCGTTCTACGATGGCGTCCTGATGGGCCTTTCTTATAAGGCTCCCTACGGAGATTTCGCTTTTTTTGATGATGTATCAGAGCCGGATCAAAAGGCATGGAGTGCCTATGCGGCACAGCTGATCTGCAGAGCCGGCGGGGTAGTGCCGGTATGAGTGAGAAGATGGAAGTGCCGGCAGGGGCGCTGTTTCTGCTGCGTAAAAACTGGGGCCTGTCTCGTCTGGAACTGTCCAGACGTTCGGGGATAGGCTACACGTCCCTGACTTCTTTGGAGCATCAGAGGGATACACGGATCAAGACGGTGTGTACGGCGGCGATCTTCTTTGATGTTCCTGTTGACAGCCTGTATGAAGTCAGTGAGAGTATGGTTGACAACAGTATGGGAAGTGCTTCTGAAGCAGTCAGAAGTTGGCTCCAGGGGGAAACTCTGGGCACACAGGAAATCACAGGACTGGAATACCTGCGCCGGAAACGGCGAATGAGTCAAAGAGAGCTTGCAGCCCGGTCAGAGGTACATGAAGTTACCATACAAAACATAGAACGAAAAGGGATCGGAAAAAGAGCTTCAAGTTCCCAGCTTTACAAAATTGCAAGAGCATTGAGTGCCACAGTGGATGAACTGTTCATGTATCATTCTGGAAGTGAGCTTGATGCAGGAGACAGGGGGAGCGTGCACGCGAAGAGCAGAAACCCACAGAACGCGCTGGACAATTATCGCTGCCGGAATAATCTGACATATCGTGAGATGGCAAAACGACTCGGGCTGAGCTGCCAGGGAGCAATCGACGTCTGCAACCGGAAGATGATAAAGCCCAAATACCTTTTTAGAATATGTGAGTATGAGAATATTTCGACAGAAGAGTTCGAGATGAAGTACTCGGTGCTGACGGATGGGGTGAGACTTTACTGACTTTTGCATCATTTGCTTGTTTCGGCAGATATGGTTTGCGAAAATAAACGCATGATCAGATACTGATGATCTAATGATGTAAACAAAGCTCCATTTCACCCGATAAAGGAATAACGGGAAAAGAGTAACTGCAGTATACGCTGCGGTTACTTTTTTGTTGTGCACTTTGAACACACATTCTATAGAGGAAGATAGCTCCGTCACAGTTATGGCGAAGGTCTATGGGAGGGCATAACGCTTTTTTCTGATTTTTCTGAAAAATTTGACAATCTGTCCAGACCAGTATATAATGAACACACAGTATTGGAATTAGTTTTAGGTTGGGAGTAATATACCCATCTTAAAACTGGGATTATATATATAAAGTTAATATTTGTTGATGAGTAACTACTGCATAGTCGGGAGTTGCTCTTTTTTTATTGCTAATTTGAATAAACACGTAACAAAATGCAACTACAAGACAAGGATCAATTATTGTCAGCCCTATCATAATTACAAAAATATAAAGACAGGAGAAAAAAGATGAAACAGAAAGCTAAGAGATACAACACAAGGCAAATTAAGGGCAGAGCTGTATGTCCTCTTTATATCTGTGCTGTGAACGCCATTGCGGCAACCATTATCATGTGTACACAATCGCCTTTTTTCCCTCCCTTGATTGGGAGGCTGGGAAACCCAACAGCACCTGTGCTCCGGCACAGCGGGGTGACCCCTGGTCGACGGATTTGGCCGGCACTGTATCCGTCCCAGTACCGCGTACAGCTCCGCGTAATGAGCGATACCCGGCCCCTTAACAATAATATCAATGCTGGGGGTACTACGGATACCCCCAGCCGAGGAGGTACGTTGTACGTATGCGCAACAAAAAACAAAAGCGTAATCCTGGCAGAATCATCGGGCCTGCTTTGTTACAGCAAATGTACGATGCAGGGAAGGGCCGGTCCAAATATCTGGATAAGCGGGCCAATGGTAATAA
>CAMKAP010000136.1 GCA_946410505.1 uncultured Clostridia bacterium | reverse complement strand
GCGACGTGCGCTCCATGTGCTGCCGTCTGCGTCTGGACCTGCGCGAGCTGCGCAAGAAATCCGGCGGCTTCTTCGGCTCCGGCGAAAGTACCGGCTCCATTGGCGTCGTGACGCTGAATATGCCGCGCCTGGCATATCTCTCCAAGGATGAGCAGGACTTTTATACGCGTCTGGACAAGCTGATGGACCTCTCCGCCCGCTCCCTGAAGATCAAGCGCGACGTTATCACCAAGCTCCTCAATGAGGGCCTCTACCCTTACACCAAGCATTATCTGGGCACCTTCGCCAACCATTTCTCCACCATCGGTCTGGTGGGCATGAACGAGGCCGGCCTGAATGCCAAGTGGATCCGTGCCGACATGACCGATCCCAAGTGCCAGGAATTTGCCAAGCAGGTCCTTGATCATATGCGCGAGCGCCTGAGCGATTACCAGGAGCTCTACGGTGACCTCTACAACCTGGAAGCAACCCCCGCCGAGTCCACCTCTTACCGTCTTGCCAAGCACGACGTGGAGACTTATCCCGACATCATCACTGCGGCTGAGCCCGGCGGAACGCCTTATTACACCAACAGCTCCCATCTGCCTGTCAGCTACACGGACGACATTTTTGCCGCCCTGGATATTCAGGACGACCTGCAGACCCGCTACACCTCCGGTACTGTCTTCCACGCCTTCCTGGGTGAGAAGCTGCCCGACTGGGAAGCGGCCGCCAGACTGGTGCGCAAGATCGCGGAAAACTACCGCCTGCCGTACTATACTCTGTCTCCGACCTATTCCGTCTGCAAGGATCACGGTTATCTCAACGGCGAGCAGTTCACCTGCCCGCACTGCGGCAAGAGCGCTGAGGTCTACAGCCGCATTACGGGTTACTATCGCCCGGTACAGAACTGGAACGTGGGCAAGACGCAGGAGTATAAGGAGCGCAAGGAATATGTCATCGAGCACTCCACGCTGACCCACGAGGGGCCGCTGCTGGAGGCCGAGGTTGCTCCGGTTCGTATCGAAGGCCCCAAGAGCAGGGAAACTGTCGCCGATTCCGCCCGTCCCATCCTCTTTGCCACGCCTACCTGCCCCAACTGCCGCATTGCCTGCCAGTATATGGACAAGGCCGGCTTCGTGTATGACAAGCTGATGGCGACCGAACACCCGGATCTTGCCAAGCAGTACGGCGTCAAGCAGGCGCCCACGCTGGTCCTGCCTGATGGGACCAAGATCGCCGGTGCCGGCGCGATCAAGGCTTACATGGCACAGATCGCCTGAGCGAATCCGCACAAACAGAAAACACAGGCAGCGGCCGTGTCGCCGCTGCCTGCATGCTATCGGAGGACATTCTATGTATGATATTATCGTGATCGGCGGCGGGCCCGCCGGCCTGACCGCAGCAACCTATGCCTGTCGTGCCGGCAAAAGCGTCCTCGTGATCGAAAAAAACGCTTTTGGCGGCCAGATCACCTGGTCTCCAAGAGTGGAAAACTTCCCCGGCTTTCTGTCTGTGACTGGAACCGAGCTGGGTGACAAGCTGCTAGAGCAGGCCATGGAGCAGGGGACCGAAGTCGAGCTGGACGAAGTTACTGCATGCTCCAGACAGGGCGCATTCTGGCAGGTAAACTGCGAATCCGGCGCCGTTTTTGAAGGGAAAAGCCTGATTCTTGCAGCGGGAGCCAAGCCCAGGATGCTTGGACTCGAACGGGAAGAGGAGCTGGTCGGAAGCGGCGTGTGCTACTGTGCCGTGTGTGACGGTGCATTCTACGCCGGCCGCCCTGTGGCCGTCTGCGGAGGCGGCAACAGCGCGCTGCAGGATGCACTGCTGCTGAGTGAGAGCTGCAGCAAAGTATACCTTGTCCACAGACGCGACAGCTTTCGCGGCGAGCTGAAACTGGTCGAAAGCCTTCGGAAACGGGATAACGTGGAGTTTGTTCTGAACGCCCGCTGCAAAGCATTTGAGGGCGGCGAAGAGATCAGCGGCCTGCTTGTAGATCAGAACGGCGTGGAAAGGCTCCTGCCGGTAGAGGGTGTTTTCGTTGCCATTGGGCATCAGCCGGACCTGACTGCTTTTGCCGATTATCTGAAGCTGGATCAAAAAGGCTATGCGGATGCCGATGAAAGCTGTCTCACTCCGACCGAGGGCTTTTTCGTGGCGGGTGACTGCCGCAGAAAGAGTGTTCGCCAGCTGACGACTGCCGCAGCGGACGGCGCTGTTGCCGCGCTCGCCGCAGTATCCTATCTGGACCATACTTGAGTTGTGCCAAGAAACGCCTCGTTTTCAAATGAAAACGAGGCGTTTCTTCTTTCAGCGCTTTAGCTTCCGGCTTCAGGGAGGCAGTGCATCTGTGTCTGTCCGAGAACGCGAAAGCCCTCGGCACAGCCTTTGAGAGAACGGATCCCGAACTCCGCAGCCCGGAGCTTCAGATAGATGGCTACAGCGTCCCGCTCGGGAAACTGGCTCTTATGACAGTCATATATGCTCTTTAGTTGTAGACGTACATAGCCTTTCGTAGAGACAAACTGGTTCGGTTTTGCCGTCATATAGTAGGCGAGAGCCTGCACAGGGGAGGAACAAAGACCCATTTTCTCCATGATACCGGGATTCCCCGAGGAAACGGCGATCCGCCGCGCAGCCAGGCCCACGTTAATATGGTCGGGATGGCACTCGCTTGTGACACAAGGGTCCGGCGCAAAGATCACATCCGGCCGAATCTCCGCTATGCCCCTGGCAATAGCAAGGCGAAGCGAAGTTTCGTCGTAAAAGCCGCCGTCGCAGAAATCGAGAAAACAAACCTTCCTCACACCAAGGAGAGCTGCGGAAGCCATGGCCTCCTGCTTTCGGATCTGTGCCAAAGCTTCCCCTTTGGGGCCGTTAGGAAGCTTGTCTGTCCCGAATCGTCCGTCCGTACAGATCAGAAACGATACATCTTTCCCCATGGCCGCAAGCTTGGCAGCTGTGGCTCCGGCGCCGATCTCAATGTCATCCGGATGCGGGCCGAGGAACAGGTATCTTTGAAAGCTTTCCAAACGGGGCAGGGGAGCGGCAAAGTGCAGAACAGCTTTTGTCAGACTCATGCTTTCCGCTTCTCCAGTTCTGCGCAGATACGGTCATATTCTCCCTCATCCAGCTTGTAATATTTTTTGTAAAGAATAAAGGACAGGAACATAAGGGCGCAGGGGACAACCGTCATCACAAGAAGCAGTCCGTTGGTCTGGCTGTGGTGCACGTTGGAGAGAAGGGAAGTGATCGCTGCGGCCTTGGCTTCGCTGCTCATCTCATCGGCATTGGCAGCCTGCTCCAGGTCGGCGATGCCGTTTGTGTAGGTGATGATGTTGAAGACGATGTAGGTAATATTTGCAATGGCAACGGTCAGGGCAGACGCCATCTTGGTCAGGAAGGGCCGCAGAGAGGAGACAATGCCCTCATCACGGGTCCCGTGCAGGTATTCGTTATATTCCACAGTGTTCATGATGGAAATCATCATGATGAGATAAAAGCCGTACTGACCGAAGTTTGCCAGCATGTAGCCGACCGTGATCAGGATAAACTTGGCGTTTCCGGTTGCAAGGAGCAGCCCGGGCAGCATCATGAGCAGATAGCCGATAACGGACACCGTCATCAGTACGCTCATCAGTTTCTTGCGGTGCATTCTGCGGGAGATTGCCGGGTAGAAGATCATCAGAAAAGCGGTGACCATCATGCCGAGCATCTGGAAGGCAGTGAAGAAAATGCCCTCGTAGCCGAATTCCACATAGATATATGTCTGTCCGATGCCGGACATGACAACTCCGTTTCCGATCTGCTGGATCAGGAAGATTACGGCGATCCACATGAGCTGATCGTTTCCGGTGATGGTACCGATGATTTTTTTTGCGCTGATGGGGGGCACGGGATCGTCGTTGTAATTTCGCTGCTCCTTAACGCCGAACACCGTAAAGGCAAGAAACACAGGCCCGAGGATCGCAATGATCAGCGCAACCCGTCCGTAGGCTGTCACGGCATTGCCGCCAAGCGCATTTTCTCCGGCAGTGAGCATGGGGATCAGCGCGCCGGCCAGAGTACCGCCGATGCCGGCAAAGAGCGTCGCCCGGGAAGTGTACTGGTTGCGGGTATCAGCATCGGAGCTCAGCGCGGGTACCATGCCCCAATAGGCGATATCGTGCATGGTGTAGGTGATGCTGTACATAAAATAGATAAAGCCAAAAAACCAGACAAAGGCCCAGCCCTGCAGATTCACATTAAAAGCGAGATAAATCACAAGGGAAGTGGTCAGAATGCCGATGACCAGCCAAGGCTTGAATTTGCCCCAGCGCGTGCGGGTACGCTCAATGATGTTGCCCATGACAGGGTCGTTCAGTGCGTCGAAGATGCGGGCCGCCACCATGATTGCGGTAATGGCGGATAACTGTGCTGCCGTAAGCTTGTGGGTAAACAGGACGAAGGAGAGCAGATAGCTGGTAATCAGATTGTAGACCATATCCCGCCCTACCGTTCCAAGGGGGAACATGATCAGATTGCGTCTGGTGATTTTTTTATCTTCCATGATAAAGACTCCCATCTTGAATGGTGATAATACGATTGTAGCATCTCTGTCTCAGCTTCGCAAGACATTTAAAGGCGAGCTGTGTGATCAGCAAAATGAAAACGAGGCTGTTGCAACCGGATTGTTTCTTGCGCTGCGCTTTCAACTGTGCTATTGTTATGTTAACAGAAATAGGAAGCAGAAGGTGATACTATGAAAAAGATTGTGGTATTTGGCGGCGGAACGGGTATTTCCTGTCTGCTATCCGGCCTGAAACTTTTCCCCGTCGACGTGACCGCCGTCATCACCGTCAGCGACAACGGCAGCAGCACCGGCGTATTGAAAAAAGAACTGGATATTCCCGCAGTCGGCGACGTGGGAAAGGTTTTGCTGTCCATGGCCAATGTGGATGATGATTTTGTCACGCTGCTGCGGTATCGCTTCAGCAAAGAGGGAAGTCTGCACAATCATCCCGTCCGAAATATTCTTTTGGCCGCGCTGATTGATATTAAAGGCAATCTCACCGAAGCCACACGCTATATGGCGCAGCTCCTCAACGTTCACGGCACAATTCTCCCGCTCACAGAGGATAAGGTGGAGCTGGTTGGGAAGAGCAAGGGAAAAAAGTATTTCGGTGAGGAAGAGGTCAGTGCCAATGTGCGGAACATTCGCAAGCTCTCCTATGACCACAGCATCCATGTGGTGGATGAAATCGAAGACAAGATCGCAGATGCGGATCTGATCGTTTTCAGCCCCGGCAGCCTGTACACCAGCATCCTTCCCCACCTTCTGGCGCCGGAGATCTGCCATGCGCTGGAGGAAGCCAGCGCGCCACTGATGTATGTCTGCAACCTCGTCACTCAACCGGGCGAAACCGACGGCTATACAGTGGGGGACCATCTTCGTACGCTGAACCGCTACCTGAAGAGCAGAAAAATCGACCTTGTTCTGGCCAACAATTCCGAAATCGACCCCGTGATCGCGGAGAAGTATATACTGACGGAAAACAAGCGCATCGTTCCCATCGACACCGACCGGATCGAGAAACTGGGCGCACGGATCATTGAAGACAACATCTTCTGCATCGAAGATGAAAAAATCCGTCACAACGCCATGAAGACCGCGTTTCTCATTTTTTCTTACCTCATGGAAAAAGAATAGCCCGTTTGCTCTCTGTTTCAGTAAAAAAAGCTTGCCAAAGCCGCTTTCTTCTGATATATTGTCTAAGACAATTAAACACCTTATCAAGAGTGGTGGAGGGAACGGCCCTGTGAAGCCCGGCA
>CAMKAP010000135.1 GCA_946410505.1 uncultured Clostridia bacterium | reverse complement strand
AGCGAAGCGAAGCCATTCCGCGAACGGCGTGGCGCAGAAAGCACGGCGTCCTTGGAGGCGCTCTTTTCTTTCTTACACCGGGCGCGGCGCGTTCTTTCTTTTCTCAAGAAGAAAAGAAAGAATGGGGGGCGCATCACGCAGCGTCGTCTCTGTCAACAGGCGAAAGTGTAACTGCTGGTTTATCTTTGCGGCAGATTCGTTTTCTTTGTAGCAAAATGGTATTTTAGCAAAAGAAATGCATCTTGACAACAGGGAAAATGTAAAATAAGATAAGAAAGCCTCCCCGGGACTGTCATCCTGAGGAGCGCAGCGACGAAGGATCTCTTTGAGATTCTTCGCTTTGCTCAGAATGACAGCATCAGGGAGGTTTTTTGTTTATGGATATGACATGGTTTGAGGAGATGGAGGCACGCATCCCCAAGGGAAAAGTGCGCACACGCTTCGCCCCCTCCCCTACCGGATATATGCACGTCGGCAATCTGCGCACGGCGCTCTACACCTGGCTGATCGCCCGCCACGCAAACGGCACTTTCATCCTGCGCATTGAGGACACCGACCAGGGCCGTCTGGTGGAGGGCGCGGTGGACGTGATCTACAAGACCCTGGCCGAGTGCAGGCTCGACCACGACGAGGGTCCGGACGTGGGCGGCCCCGTGGCCCCCTATGTACAGACCGAGCGGCGGCCCTTCTACGGCAAGTACGCGGAGCTTCTCATCGAGCGCGGCCACGCCTACCGCTGCTTCTGCGAGAAGAGCGAGAGCGAGGAGGATTCCGGCGAGTTTGACCGGGGCGACGATCCCTGCCGTGCGCTGAGCCGCGAGGAAGCGGACCGGCGCGCCGCAAACGGCGAGCCCTTCGTCATCCGTCAGCGCATCCCCCACGAAGGAACCACCACCTTCCACGACGAGATCTTCGGCGACATCACCGTGGAAAACAGCACCCTGGACGATCAGGTGCTCATGAAGCGGGACGGGCTGCCCACCTACAACTTCGCAAACGTGGTGGACGACCATATGATGGGTATCACCCACGTGGTGCGCGGCAGCGAATATCTGTCCAGCGCACCCAAGTATAACCTGCTCTATCAGGGCTTCGGCTGGGACGTGCCGGCCTATGTGCACTGCTCCCCCGTCATGCGCGATGCGCACAACAAGATGTCCAAGCGCCACGGCGACCCCTCCTACGAGGATCTGATCGCTCAGGGCTATCTGACCGAGGCGGTGCTCAACTATGTGGCGCTGCTGGGCTGGAGCCCCCGCGGCGAGCAGGAGATCTTCTCTCTGGACGAGCTGAAGGACGTGTTTGAGATGAGCGGCATCTCCAAGTCTCCCGCCATTTTCGACATCGAAAAGCTGCGCCACTTCAACAGCGAGTACATCCGCGCCATGAGCCCGGAGGCCTTTGCGAAGGTCGCAGAGCCCTACATCCGTCAGGCGGTGAAGAACCCCGCCATGGACGCCGCCGCCATCGCCGCCCTGCTGCAGCAGCGCACCGAGGTACTCACCGAGATCCCCGAGAAGCTGGACTTCTTCGACACGCTGCCGGAATACGGCACCGAGCTCTTTGTCCACAAGAAATCCAAGTCCGACGAGGCTTCCTCTCTCGAAGTGCTGCAGAAGGTGCTCCCCGTGTTCGAGGCGCTGGAGACCTGGGATGATGAGAGCATCCTCAATGCGATGGTGAAGCTGGCGGAGGAGATGGGCGCAAAGAACGCCAAGGTCATGTGGCCCGTGCGTATCGCCGCGGCCGGCAAGGCCGTCACCCCCGGCGGCGCGGTGGAGATCTGCCGCATCCTGGGCAGGGACGAGACTCTGCGCCGTCTGCGCATCGCCGTGGAAAAGCTGTCATAATTTTCAATCAAAAAAGCACCTCTTTTGGGAGACACTATCCCAAAAGAGGTGTTTTGCTTTGAAGAAAAAGACAAAAATTCTGCTGGCGGCCTATGCGCTTGCGGCGATAACCGCGCTGTCCGGATGGGCCGCCGCCCAGAATGCGGGCCTGCGCTTTCACCGGGGCGACGAGGCGCATATCTCCGCCCGGGCCTTTGAGGAGACCGTGCGGGCCGTGGATGCACTCTCCGAGGCCCTGGGCAAGAGCGTCTATGCCACGGACGGCGGCATGTGCGCGCGCATCTGCGGCGAAGCTTACGCCGAGGCCAGCGCCGCCGAGGGGGCCATGCTGGCTCTGCCCTTTGCAACCCAGGAGCTGGAGCAGCTTGCCGCCTTTCTGAACGTGGCCGGAGATTACGCCATCTCCCTCTGCCCCCAGGCAGCCGCCGAGGGCTTCCGGGAGGAGGACGTGGAGCATTTGAAAGCGTTGTCCGCAGCCGCGGCGGATTTCTCCGAAAGCCTCCGCACGCTGCAGAGCGACGTGAACGCGGGCGATGTGCGTCTGGACAGCCGGGAGACCCGTCTGCAGAACGTGGGCGAGGAGGCAGCCGCCCCGCTCTCCGCGCGGCTTCTGGACTATCAGGCGGGACTTGCCCCCATGGAGAAATTCAGCTACGACGGGCGCTACGGCTGTGAGGAGGAGCACCGGGCCGGCTATCTCACCGAAGAGGAGATGCTGAAAGAGGCGGCGGACTACGCCGGCACCGAGCCCGAGGCGCTGACGCTGCTGTACCGCTACGAGGGGACAGAGGGCCGCCGCTGCTACCGCTTTGAGGATTTGTTTCTCTGCGTCAGCCGCTGCGGCGTGGACAGCATGGCCCAGTCCCGCCTGGTGGGCGAGGCCTCTCTCTCCGCGGCGGAAGCCCGACAGATCGGGGAGGACTTCCTGCGGCGGCACGGCTACGGGGACCTGATCCTCTCCTCCGAGGAAAACAGCGGGACGATCCTCTCCCTGCGCTTCTGCCGCAGGCAGGACGGAGCCGACTGTCCGGATAACGCCGTGACGCTCGCCGTCGCACTGGACGACGGCTCGATCTACAGCTTCAACGCCGAGCGCTATCGCCCCGAGGACGCAGAGGTCGCCTGGAATGTGGACCAGGAGAGCGCCGCCGGAGCTCTGCCCGAGGGTCTCACAGTGCAGGAGACGAAAAAGCTCATCTGCAAAAGCGCCGGGCAGCGGGATCTGGCCTGCTATGCCTTCTTCTGCCAGGATGCAGACGGGCGCGCCGTGACCGTATATGTGGACGCGTCCACCGGCCGCCAGTGCCGGATCGAGCTGTGAGCGCTGTCACCGGCACCGGGTGCATTCTTAAGAATTCTTAAAAAACTTTTTCCTCCGGCCTTCGTCATAATTCCTGCGTATAAAAGGATGAAAACAAACCCACGCGATTTATGAAGAACAAGGGGGAGACGAGATGAAACTCTGGAAAAAGGCTTTGTGCCTCACGATGGCGCTTGTCCTTGTGTTTGCGCTGTGCGGCTGCGCGAGCTTCACGCCCCGTGTCGTCACCGGTGTGCAGAAAATGGCAAGGCTCGAAAGTCTTCACACCGACACCACCATCACCGCCGACGTGACGCTCACGCTGCTCAATCAGGAGACGCCGCTGACGCTCACGGTCCGTGCTGCGGGCGATCACCAGAAGGACCCTGCGCTGAACGCGCTGGATCTGGAGCTGGAGCTGCTGGATATCGACCAGCACGTGTTGGTCTACACCTCGAAAGAAGGAGACGTGCTGAGCGTCTACAGTTCCTGGGATAACGGTGAGTTCTGGACCAGGCAGACCATAGAACCCGAAGATGATACCGCCGAGACAGGGACCGCACTTTCTCCCACCGATATTCTCAAGCTGGCTTTGGGCCTTGCAAGCTATTTTCACGAGACCGGTCCTGTCACGCTCAGCGGTGATGACGGGGAGGAAATTGACGGACTCGGTTACGAGGGTGTGATCCCCGCCGATGTGGTGCAGGAGCTTCTGCTTTCAAGCGGTCTGACCGAAAAACTGGGGGAAGATCCCGCCATCCAGGTGAACGAACTGCTGATCCCGCTGGTGGGTGAGATACCCGTGAAGCTGGCGCTGGAGAAGGACAGCAGCATGATCTCCCGTGTGGAGCTGGATCTGACGCAGGCACTCGGCGCAGCGCTGAATGAGCTTATTGCCGGTGCGATCGGTCAGAGTGAGTTGCTGGGTGCCGCCGTAGGCCTGACGGTGGACAGCATCCGCAGCATCACCGACCTCTCCCGCTTTGACCAGGTGACCGTCACCATGCCGGCGATCCCCGAGAGCTGAGGAATACACATGTACAGTCTGAAAGCCCGGACGGTTTTCCGTCCGGGCTTCTTCGTTTTACCGTGTCTTTATTCGCGTTTTTCCTTTTTTTCGCTCAGCGGCAGCAGAGCTCGCCGTCCTGTACGTCCACGGTGAGGGTGCTGCCCGCGGCCAGGTCGCCCCGCAGGATGGTGCGGGCCAGAAGGGTCTCCACGCTGCTCTGCAGATAGCGGCGCAGCGGGCGCGCGCCGTAGAGGGGATCGTAGCCCCGCTCGATGATGAGTGCCTTGGCCGCGTCGGAAATCTCCAGCTTCAGGCTGCGCTCGCTGAGGCGGCTCCGCAGAGATGCCACCATGATGTCGATGATGCCGGTGAGATTCTCCTTGGTCAGAGGCTTGAAGAGGATCGTCTCGTCCAGGCGGTTGAGAAATTCAGGCCGGAAGCTGCGCTTGAGGTCGCGCATAACCAGCTCCTGTGCGTCCTCGGAAATGCTGCCGTCGGGCAGGATGCCGTCCAGCAGATACTGGCTGCCCAGGTTGGAGGTGAGGATGATGATGGTATTCTTAAAGTCCACGGTGCGTCCCTGGGAGTCGGTGATGCGGCCGTCGTCCAGGATCTGCAGCAGGATATTGAACACGTCCGGGTGGGCCTTCTCAATCTCATCGAAGAGCACCACGCTGTAGGGCTTGCGCCGCACGGCCTCGGTGAGCTGGCCGCCCTCATCGTAGCCCACATATCCCGGAGGCGCGCCGATGAGGCGGGAGACGGAGAACTTCTCCATATACTCGGTCATGTCGATGCGCACGATGTTGTGCTCGTCGTCAAAAAGGCTCTCGGCCAGGCTCTTGGCCAGCTCCGTCTTGCCCACGCCGGTGGGGCCGAGGAAGAGGAAGGAGCCGATGGGCCGGTTGGGGTCCGCGATGCCGGCGCGGGAGCGGAGGATGGCCTCCGTCACCTTCTGCACAGCCTCGTCCTGCCCCACGACACGCTTGTGAAGCTGCTCGTCCAGATGCAGGATCTTCTCCCGCTCCCCCTCCATAAGCCGGGAGACCGGGATGCCGGTCCACTTGGCCACGATGCCGGAGATCTCCTCCTCGGTGACGGTATCGTGCACCATGGAGTTCTGCCGGCTGTCCTCGGAGAGCTTCTCCGCCTCCTGCAGCTTACGCTCCAGAGCGGGAAGCTCCGAGTAGCGCAGGCGGGCCGCCGTCTCGTATTCGTAGCGGAGCTGGGCGTTTTCGATGTCCGCGTGCATCTTCTCGATCTCGGACTTGAGGCGCTTGACCTCGTCCACGCTGTTCTTCTCTGCCTCCCAGCGGGACTTCATGGCGTTGAACTGGTCCTTGAGATTGGCCAGCTCCTCCCGGAGTTTGCCCAGGCGCTCCTGGCTGAGCTGGTCTTCCTCCTTCTTAAGGGCCATCTCCTCGATCTCCATCTGCATGATCTTGCGGCGGATGTCGTCCAGCTCCGCGGGCATGGAGTCGATCTCGGTGCGGACCAGGGCGCAGGCCTCGTCCACGAGGTCGATGGCCTTGTCGGGCAGAAAACGGTCTGTGATGTAGCGGTGGGACAGGGTCGCCGCCGCCACCAGGGCGTTGTCGTGGATGCGCACGCCGTGATAGACCTCGTAGCGCTCCT
>CAMKAP010000134.1 GCA_946410505.1 uncultured Clostridia bacterium | reverse complement strand
GATTGTGAAGAGGGGATTGGGTATCCCCTCTTCACGTTCAATCTCAGCCGATTTTTAAACCGATTCAAGGTTTTAAAATCGGCCTTCAGCGTGATTACACGCTGAAGGCCGGACAAGCGTCCGGCCTTTTGTCTATTCGCAGGAGGTACTCGCATGGCATCCGCATTTGTTGACAAAGCGCGCATCAGCATCCACGCCGGCAAGGGCGGGGACGGCGCGGTGGCCTTTCACAGAGAAAAGTATATCGCGGCCGGCGGCCCCGACGGGGGAGACGGCGGCCGGGGCGGCGACGTGGTCTTTGTGGTGGACGACAACATGTCCACCCTGATGGACTTTCGCTATAAGCGCAAGTATGTGGCCGGCAACGGCCAGAACGGCATGGGCAAGCGCTGCTACGGCAAGGACGGGGAGACCCTCTACGTCAAGGTCCCCCGGGGCACCCTGGTGCGGGACACCGAAACCGGCGGCATCATGCACGACATGTCCGACGGGGAAAACTGGGTCGCGGCCCGGGGCGGCCGGGGCGGCTGGGGCAACATGCACTTTGCCACGCCCACGCGCCAGGTGCCGCGCTTCGCCAAGCCCGGCCTGCCCGGCGAGAGTCACGATATCACGCTGGAGTTGAAGCTGCTGGCCGACGTGGGCCTGGTGGGCTTTCCCAACGTGGGCAAGTCCACGCTCCTGTCCGTGGTGAGCAAGGCCCACCCCAAGATCGCAAACTATCACTTCACCACCCTTTTCCCCAACTTGGGCGTGGTGTACGTGGACGAGGGCAGGTCCTTCGTGATGGCGGACATCCCCGGCATCATCGAGGGTGCGTCCGAGGGTGCGGGCCTGGGGCACGATTTTCTGCGGCACATCGACCGCTGCCGCCTGCTGCTGCATCTGGTGGATGTGTCCGGCAGCGAGGGCCGGGACCCCATCGAGGACTTTGAGGCCATCAATGCGGAGCTGCGGGAGTATAGCCCGGAGCTTGCCGAGCGCAGGCAGCTTGTGGTCGCCAACAAGTGCGACCTGCTGGGAGAGGACACAGAGAACATCGACAAGCTCCGCGCCCATGTGCAGGCCCAGGGCTACCCCTTCTTCGCCATGAGCGCCGTGACCCACGAGGGGACGCGCGCGCTGGTGCAGGAGTGCGCCCGGGAGCTTCAGGAGCTGCCGCCGGTGCGCTACTTCGAGGCGGACTATGTGCCGCCAGAGCCGGTGGTGGACACCTCCGAGGAGCTGAGCATCCTTCACGACGACGACATGTGGATCGTGGAAGGCCCCTGGCTGCAGCGACTGGTGGCCACCGTGAACTTCTCCGACTATGAGAGCCGCATGTACTTCGACCGCATCCTGCGGGAGGCGGGCGTGTTTGAACGCATGGAGCAGATGGGCGTCCGGGACGGCGACACCGTCAGCATGTACGATCTGATGTTCGAATATCAGTCCTGAGAGTTTGAAGAACAGACAAAATCATTTTCTGGATGTTACTGGGAGGAGCATGCTCCTCCCAGTATTATGTTTTTTACATTAGCTGTTCCCTCTCGGAGATGAATCTTTGGTCTTTTCGAGTCAGGACATGTGTCAAAGAACGGCAAATCCCCCAAAATGGTCTTGAGCGCGGCCCGCCGTTTGGGCCACGCTCAAGTAAGTATTCGAATCCCCCCGACGCAGTCCGTAGGCCTATCCGCAGCCATGCCGCGGCATCGGAAAGTGTCACCGTCGGAGTTCACCTGTCTCTTTCTGTTAACATAATATTACCACAGACCGGGCGAAGATTGCTGAAGAAACGGTGAACGACTTGTTAAATCTTTGTAAAAAAAGCGGCATCCGAAGATGCCGCTTTCCTGGCAGAGAGGGGATTATTCGGCGGTGTAGTTGTCGAAATAACCCTGGATGTAGACGATGGGCGTGCCCTTGTCGCCGGAGCCGGAGGTCAGGTCGCACAGGGAGCCGATCAGGTCGGTGAGTCTGCGGGGCGTGGTACCCTCGGAGACCATCTGACCCACCAGGTCGCTGTCCTTCTTCTGGATCTCGCCCTTGATCGCCTCGCGCAGCGCCTCGCCCGAGAGCTCGGCAAAATCGTTGTCGGCCAGATACTTGAGCTTGAGCTCATTGGGCGTGCCCTCCAGACCCGCGGTGTAGGCGGGGGAGACCACGGGGTCCGCCAGCTCCCAGATCTTGCCGATGGGGTCCTTGAAGGCACCGTCGCCGTAGACCATGACCTCCACGCGCTTGCCGGTTTTCTCCAGCAGCTCCTTCTGGATATCCACGACCAGATCCTGGCAGTCCCGCGGGAAGAGCTTGACCTTGTCCTCAGTTGCCTTGTTGGAGCCCAGCAGACCGTACTTTTCGTTGTAGCCGCTGCCGTTTACAGGCGCAGTCATGATCTCGTCCAGCCCGAAGACCCTCTCGCCGCCGGCAGCCTTCAGCATTCTGCCGGTGCGCTTGCGGGTGTGGATGTCGCAGTGTATAACGTCCCTCGTGTACTTGAGGATCTCACGGGGATCATTTGCGAACACGACCTCCACCTCGGCGCCGCTCTCGCGGATCAGATCGGAGTAGTACTCCACGTAGTCCACGCCGGTGAAGCGGTGTTTCCGGTAGCCGAAGAGCTCCCGGTATTTTTCAAGGCTCAGCACGTCGCGGTAAGGGTCAACGCCTTTTTCGTCCATGCTTTCCCAGTCGATCAGGTGATTGCCCACCTCGTCGGAGGGGTAGGAGAGCATAAGCACGACCTTTTTGCAGCCCTTGGCAATGCCGCGCAGGCAGATGGCAAAACGGTTGCGGCTGAGGATGGGGAAGATGACGCCCACCGTGTCCCCCAGCTTCGCATTCACATCGGCGGCAATATCGTCCACCGTGGCGTAGTTGCCCTGGGCGCGGGCCACGATGGCCTCGGTCATGGCGACCACGTCCCTGTCGCGGATCTCGAAGCCCTCCTGCCGGGAGGCCTCCAGAACGCATTCGGTCACGATGGCCTTCAGATCGTCACCTTCGCGGATGATGGGCGCGCGGACACCGCGGGAAACAGTACCTACCATACGGCTCATGTCGAAACACCTCTATGTATAGATTTTTTACGCAAGTACTATACTACATCTTCGTCTGTTTGTAAAACATTAAATCACTCAAACATATAAAAAATGAATGGGAGGAAGAGCCGAATGCTTTGGAACTATTCCACAATAAGGCTGCCGAAACCGCTTTTTCCACACCCTGGCGCTGCATCGGCGCCCTTTTTCGCGAAAGAGAAACTTGGGCTATGCAAACATGTTTTTTTGTGATAAAATCATAAAACAGAGCAAAGAGAGACCAGGGGACCGCCCGCAGAGGCGGTAACGCCCTCTGTTTCTTTGCCCCGCTGACAATGGATTGAGAATGAATTTCATACAGGGAGGAATACTTATGCTGAACATTCACAAAACGCTTGACGGCAGCAAGCTCACGGTCGCGCTGGAGGGCAGACTCGATACCTCTACCGCTCCGCAGCTGGAGGAAGAGCTCAAAGGCGCCATCGGCGGCGTCACGGAGCTGCTGATGGACTTTAATGCCCTGGAATACATCTCCTCCGCCGGCCTGCGTGTGCTTCTCAGCGCCCAGAAGATCATGAACAAGCAGGGCAGCATGAAGCTCACCGGCGTCAACGACGTGATCCGCGAGATCTTCGACGTCACAGGTTTCAGCGATATTCTGACCATCGAGTGACGATCCGGCCGTTTCCCTACGCCAGAACCGAGCGGAGGATAACTTATGCCTTCTAAAAGTGTACGCGAAATGTCGGATCTGGAGCGGCGGCACTATTCCCTCGCCGCCAGGTCCTTTCACGCGATCCTGATTCTCTCGCTGATCCTGAGCATAGCGGCCATCACTTTCGGCTCCACGCTCTATGCCAAGGAGATCAACAAGCACTATAAGGACAAGCTCAGCGACGTGGCCCTCTCCGCCGCGGCCCTGGTGGACCGGGAGGAGGTTGCCTTCCTCTCGAAGGAGATCTCGGCCCTGTGGCTTGCGGACTCGGCTTCGGCCCCCGAGAAGAGCGAGGCGCTGCTGGATGAGCGCTATCAGACCCTGTACGGAAACCTGAATACCGTGTGCTCGGCAAACCGGCTCACGGCGGTGCTGATCGGCGTGACCGATCCCAGTGAGGACTATCTCATCTTCCTCGCCAATTCCGACGCGCGTATGACGGCCTATGCCCCGGGCAGGTCCATCCTGCTGGATAAGGCGCATTCGGATTCCTATGCCATGAAGGACGGCCGGCCCAATGCCGTGATTCTCAAGCAGACCGACGGAGAGTACGCCTGCTCCGCCGCGGCCCCCATCCTCTCCGAGTCGGGAGAACTGCTGGGCTACATGATCTGCAACCTGCTGGTGACGGATGAGATCAAAAGCGCCGTGGGCTTTCTGTGGCAGTATGTGCTGCTGCTGGCCCTGGTGGCGCTGATCCTGGGCTATGTGTCGGTCCAGCACTTGAAAAAGACCCTTGTCCTGCCCATCAACCAGATCTCCGCAGCCGCGGAGGCCTACATCCGCAGCCGCCGCAGCGGCGACCGACGGGAGACCCATTTCGATCAGCTGCATATCACCACGGGCGACGAGGTGGAGAACCTGAGTCTCGTGATGGCGGACATGGAGCAGGAGCTCAACAGCTATGAAGAAAACCTCACGCGCATCACCGCCGAGAAGGAGCGCATCGGCGCCGAGCTCGGCATCGCCAGCCAGATCCAGGAGGGTATGCTCCCCTCAATCTTCCCGCCCTTCCCGGGCCGCTCGGAGTTCGATATCTACGCCACCATGCACACGGCGAAGGAGGTCGGCGGCGACTTCTACGATTTTTTCCTCATCGACGACGATCATCTGGCACTCGTGATGGCGGATGTCTCCGGCAAAGGCGTGCCTGCTGCGCTCTTCATGATGGCCTCGAAGATCCTCATCAACAACTACGCGCTGATGAACCCGGATTCGCCCGCGAAGATCCTGGAGCGGGTGAACCATCAGATCTGCCTGAGCAACAAGGCGGAGATGTTCGTGACCACCTGGCTGGGCATTCTGGAGATCTCCACCGGCAAAATGCGCGCGGCCAACGCCGGGCACGAGTATCCCGTGATCTGCCGAAGCGGGGGGCAGTACGAGCTCTTCAAGGACAGGCACGGTTTCGTCCTCGGCGGAATGGACGGCATGCGCTATCATGACTACGAGTTTACGCTGGGCGAGGGCGACGTGCTGCTGCTGTATACCGACGGCGTGACCGAGGCCACGGACAGCAGAAACGTGCTCTTCGGCGATCAGCGTCTGCTGGACGCGCTCAACAAGTATCCGCAGGGGAACCCGAAAGAGATTCTTGAAAACCTCAAGAAGGAGATCGATCTTTTCGCAGGAGATGCGCCGCAGTTTGACGACATTACCATGCTCTGCCTGCGTTATCGGGGTGAGTCTATGAAAAAGCTTACAATTCAAGCGACTGTTGACAATCTGGACGAGGTTCTGGCCTTTGTGGATGGGATCCTGGAGGCTGCCGACTGCCCAATGAAGACGCAGATGCAGATCGACGTGGCGGTGGAGGAGATCTTCGTCAACATCGCAAATTACGCCTATACGCCTGATGTGGGCAACGCCGTCATCGGTGTGGACGTGATCGGCGAGCCGCCCTGCGCCCATATCAGCTTCTCCGACAGCGGCATGCCCTATAACCCGCTGGAGAAAGAGGACCCGGACGTGACGCTCACAGCCGAGCAGCGCGCCATCGGCGGCCTCGGCATCTTCATGGTGAAGAAGACCATGGACGCCATGGACTACGAATACCGCCACGGCCAGAACCTTCTGACTCTGATCAAAAAGTTCTGACAAGCGAAAA
>CAMKAP010000133.1 GCA_946410505.1 uncultured Clostridia bacterium | reverse complement strand
TTTCCGCGAAAGGAAAGAAAAGTTTCCTGAAATGCGCATCTTATCTTTAGCAAACAGGAAATCAACGAGCTTTGTTCTTCGACATTGATTTTACTGCCATGACTGAGATTCAGGAAAAGCTCATATCGCTTGCGGAGCCCGCGTACCGGGACTTCATGGCGCCGCTGCTGCCGAATGTGCCGCGCGAAAAGATCCTTGGGGTGCGCACGCCCGCCCTGCGGAGCTTGGCAAAGCAGCTGTACCGGGCGGGGGAGTACGATGCCTTTCTGGCGGCGCTGCCCCACGCGTATTATGAAGAAGACAATCTCCACGCCTTCCTGATCGAGCAGATCCGGGACATTGACCGCTGTCTGCTTGAGACCGAGCGATTTTTGCCCTATATCGACAACTGGGCAACCTGCGACTGCCTGCGGCCGCCGGTGTTCAAAAAGCACCGGGAGGTCCTGCTTGCCCGGATTCCGGGCTGGCTTTCCTCCGGAAAGACCTATACCGTCCGATATGGGATCGGTATGCTGATGGCACATTTTCTGGACGAAAGATTTGACCCCGTTTTCCTTGTGTGGGTTGGGGAACTGCGCAGCGGGGAATACTACGTCAATATGATGATCGCCTGGTACTTCGCCACAGCCCTGGCCAAACAGTATGAAGCCGCACTGCCCTGGCTGGAAGAGAAACGTCTGGAGCGCTGGACCCACAACAAGGCCATCCAGAAGGCGGTGGAAAGTTACCGCATTCTCCCGGAGCAGAAGACATATCTAAAAACACTGAAGAGAAATAAAGAGGACTGAGATATGGTCAACAGCATCTCCATCCTGGGCTGCACCGGCTCCATCGGACGGCAGACCGCCGCCGTGGCCGAGCATACCGGGATCCGTGTGGCGGCGCTGACCGCCAACCGCAAGATCGACCTGCTGGAGGAGCAGGCCAGAAAGTTCAGACCCGAATTTGTCGCGGTTTACGACGAAGAGGCGGCGAAGCAGTTCAAGATCGCCGTGGCCGATACGGGCATCCGTGTGGGCTCGGGCATGGAGGGCCTGATCGAGGCCGCCACCATGGACGGCACCGACTGCGTGGTGACCGCCGTGTCCGGCGCCGTGGGCCTGAAGCCCACCCTTGCCGCCATCGACGCGAAAAAGCGCATCGCCCTGGCCAACAAGGAGACGCTCGTGTGCGCGGGCGATCTGGTGATGGCGCGGGCCAAAGAGAAGGGCGCGGAGATCGTGCCTGTGGATTCGGAGCACTCCGCCATCTTCCAGTGCCTGATGGGCAGGGGAGAAGGGGAGCTGCACAAGATCCTGCTCACCGGCTCCGGCGGCCCCTTCCGCGGCAGAAAGCGGGAGGAGCTGGAAGCTGTCACGCCCGAACAGGCGGTGGCCCACCCCAACTGGAGCATGGGCGCAAAGATCTCCGTGGACAGCTCCACCCTGATGAACAAGGGCCTGGAGTTTGTGGAGGCCATGCACCTCTTCGGCGTGAAGCCTGAGGATATTACCGTGGTGATCCACCCCCAGAGCGTCATACACTCTATGGTGGAGCTCATTGACGGCACCGTGATCGCCCAGCTGGGCGTGCCCGACATGGGCCTGCCCATCCAGCTGGCGCTCACATACCCTGCGCGCTGCCCCTCCCTGTTTGAACATCTGGATTTCTGGAAGCTGCGGGATCTGAGCTTCGAGGAGCCGGATCTCGTGAATTTCCCCTGCCTGAAGCTGGCCATGGACTGCGCCGAGCGCGGCGGTACGGCGCCCTGCGTTATGAGCGCCGCCAACGAAGTCGCGGTGCACAAATTCCTGCGCCGGGAGCTGGGCTACAACCGCATCTACGATGCGGCGGCGGAGGCAGTCGAGGCAGTCGGCGTGACTGCGGCGGAGGATCTGGATACGATCCTTGCCGCCGACGCCGCGGCCCGGACCTTTGTAAGAGAGAGATTTCACTGATCACCAACCACTGACCACCGGTCAATGACCAATGGCCACTCATTTGCGGAGAAATTGTCTATGACCATCGTTTATATCGTATTAGCCATTTTGATCTTCGGCGTGCTGATCGCCGTCCACGAATTCGGCCATTTCGCCGTGGCCAAGGCCTGCGGCGTGAAGGTGGAAGAATTTGCCGTCGGCATGGGCCCCGCCATCTGGAAAAAACAGAAGGGCGAGACTCTCTATGCCCTGCGGGCCATCCCCATCGGCGGCTACTGCGCCATGGCGGGGGAGGACGAGAGTAGTGAAGACCCGCGGGCCTTCACCAACGCCGCTTTCTGGAAACGGGCGCTGATCCTCTGCGCCGGCTCCTTCATGAACTTCCTGTTGGGATTCTTGGTTGTGGTGCTGCTCTATTCCAACGCCGCAGCCTTCCGCGCGCCCATTCTGGAGGGTTTCATGGACGGCTGCCCCTACGAGGGGGCGGAGGCCCTGCAGGTGGGCGACCGCTTTTATAAGATCGACGGCCACCGGATCTACGAATACTACGATGTGTCCGACTTCCTCAGCCGGGGCGACGGCGTGTACGATCTCGTGATGATCCGAGACGGGAAGAAAGTCGCGCTGAAGGATTTCTCCATGGCCCCCGTGGAGTATGCGGGTTATGAAAGCAAAATGTACGGCTTCCTGTTCGGCGTTGAGGAGGCCACACCCCTTGTGAAGCTCCGCCATGCCTGGGACAGCTGCATGGGCTTTGTGCGCATGGTCTGGCAGGGACTGGAGCAGCTCGTCACCGGCAAGGTGGGCATCAAGGACATGTCCGGCCCCGTCGGCATCGTGGACCTGATGGCCGAAACAGGCGAACAGGCCGCCTCCACGGCGGACGCGCTGTACAATATCTTCTACCTTGCTGCTTTCATCGCTGTGAACCTGGCCGTGATGAACATGCTGCCCATCCCGGCGCTGGACGGCGGTCGGGTCTTCCTGCTGCTGGTGACCTCGATCATCGAAGCCCTCACCCGCAAAAAGCTGGACCCCAGATACGAGGGCTATATCCACGCCGCAGGCATGGTGCTGCTGCTGGGCCTGATGGCGGTTGTGATGTTTAACGATATTCTGCGCATCGTGCGCGGATAAAAGGGCAAAATCCACAAAAGCGTTTCGGGTGCTTGACAGATCCCGGAAAATGTGATTTACTCAAGTAAACCGTTGAAGAAGAGTGAGTAAGCTTCATCCCTTTTCATACAGCGAGCTGCGGGCGGTGGGAGCGCGGCGGGAAAGCTGGAGCCGAATGGACTTCTGAGGGCGAGCGGAAAGGGGAGACCCGAGTATGTGAGCCGGAGCATGACTCTCCGTGAACAAAGGTCTGCATATGATGGTATGCGTAAAAGTGGGCGCGTTTCTCGCGTCAAGCCGGGTGGCACCGCAGGATTGTTTTCAGATCCTGTCCCAGCAAAGGTTTGCTGGGACAGGATTTTTTGTTTTGTATGAGGTGATCCTAATGAAATTGCTCACAAGACGATGGCGACGCTGCATGAGTTCGCCGCAGTAGGAACAAAAATGATTTCATCATGGAAAGGATGTATAAAAATGAAAAAGATCATCGCCATGCTTTTGACCCTCGCCCTCGCCCTCGCGCTCTGTGCCTGCGGAGCCTCTTCCGCCCCCGCCTCCACGGAGAACACCGCCCCCGCCGATGCGGCGGAAGCGCCCGCTGACGAAGTGACCACCTTCAAGGTCGGCATCTGCAACTATGTGGACGACGCCTCCCTGAACCAGATCGTGGAGAACATCCAGAACCAGCTTACCGCCCTGGGCGAGGCCTCCGGCGTGCAGTTCGAGATCCTCTATGACAACTGCCAGGCTGACGCGAACGTCATGAACCAGATCATCGCAAACTTTGAGGCCCAGAACGTGGACCTGATGGTGGGCGTGGCGACGCCTGTGGCTATGGCCATGCAGAGTGCCACCGAAGAAAGCAAAATCCCCGTGGTCTTCGCCGCCGTATCCGACCCCGTGGGCGCGGGCCTGGTGGAGAGCCTGGAGGCGCCCGGCACCAACGTCACCGGCACCTCCGACTATCTGGACACCAACGCCGTCATGAACCTGATCTTTGCCGCCGATCCCGATGTGCAGACCGTCGGCCTGCTGTATGATGTGGGCCAGGACGCCTCCACCGCCCCCGTTGCCGCCGCCAAGGAGTATCTGGAGGCCAAGGGCGTGACCGTTGTCGAGCGCACCGGCACCAATGTGGACGAAGTGACTCTGGCCGCCCAGGCCCTGATCGCCGATCAGGTGGATGCGATCTTCACCCCCACCGACAACACCATCATGACCGCCGAGCTCTCCATCTATGAGCTGCTGGCGGAGGCCGGCATCCCCCACTACACCGGGGCCGACTCCTTTGCCCTCAACGGTGCCTTCCTGGGCTACGGCGTGGACTATGCCAATCTCGGCGTGGAGACGGCCAACATGATCGCCGCCATTCTCATCGAGGGCGGCGACCCCGCCAGCACCCCGGTCAAGACCTTCGATAACGGCACCGCCACCGTCAACACCGAGACCTGCGCGGCGCTGGGGCTGGATTTCGACGCTGTTTCCGAGGCCTTCGCTCCCTTCTGCACCAAGGTGCAGAGCATCACCACCGCCGAGAGCTTTTCCGACCTCGGCTAATCCTGCGGGGGCGGCTCCAAAGGACCGGCGCTGTGCCGCCGTCGGCCGCCCGCGGATCATGATATAACATGATATAAACCGAACGGGCGAGCGTAAGGCTCGCCCTGACGGCTGTGAGGAGTGAAATCAATGAATCTGGGTTCTGTCCTCTTACTGGGGCAAACCGCGCTGGAGCTGGGGCTGATCAGCTCGCTGACGGTCCTTGCGCTTTTTCTGAGCTATTCCATGCTGAATGTCTGCGACCTGTCCACCGACGGCTGCTTCACCCTGGGGGCCGCCGTGGGCGCCGTCGTGGCGCTGGCCGGCCACCCATGGCTCTCCATCCCGGCGGCCATGCTGGCGGGCATGCTCTCGGGCTTCGTCACTGCCCTGCTGCAAACCAAAATGGGCATCGACAGCCTCCTGTCGGGCATCATCGTGAACACGGGCCTGTACTCCATCAACATCGCTATCATGGGCAATTCCTCCCTGCTGAACATGAACAAGACCGAGACCGTGTTTACCTGGGCAAAGAACGCCTTGGCCGGGACGGCGCTGGCCGGCCAGTACAAGATGCTGGTGGCCCTTTTTGCCGTGGCGCTGGTGATCCTGTTCCTCTCCCTCTTCCTGCGTACACGCCTGGGCCTCGCCATCCGGGCCACGGGCAACAACCCGGACATGGTCCGCTCCTCTTCGATCAATCCCGCCTTCACCACCATCGTGGGCCTTGTGATCGCCAATGCATTCACCGCCCTCTCCGGCTGTCTTCTGGCCCAGAGCCAGAAATCCGTCAACATCGACATCGGCACCGGCATGGTCACCGTGGCGCTGGCGAGCCTCCTCATCGGCAACGCCTTTCTGGGCAAGGGGCGAATCCCCCTGCGGGCCGTCGGTGCGGTGCTGGGCGCTTTCCTGTTTCGCCTGGTGTATACCGTCGCTTTACGCTTCAACATGCCCGCCTTCATGCTCAAACTGGTGAGCGCGGTGATCGTCATTATCGCCATATCCGGCCCCTATCTGCGCAGCCGGGTCCCGCTTTTGAAGCGCAGGCTTGCCCACCGCAGCGGAAAGGGGGAGCAGGCATGCTGAATATCTCCCATATCTCCAAGACCTTCAACCCCGGCACCGTCAACGCGAAGCTGGCGCTGGACGACCTGAGCGTGCGGGTGGAGGACGGCGAGTTTGTCACCATCATCGGAGCAAACGGCGCGGGCAAATCCACGCTCTTCAACGCCATCTGCGGCAGCTTCATCACCGACAGCGGCAGCATCGTTCT
>CAMKAP010000132.1 GCA_946410505.1 uncultured Clostridia bacterium | reverse complement strand
ACGGCCCTGTGAAGCCCGGCAACCTGCGAAATCGTAAGGTGCCAAATCCGGCGGTGAGACGAAAGATGAGGCTTTTGAAAAGACTTTCTGCGCCCTGCCGTCATGCAGGGCGCAGTTTCTGTTATACAAAGGAGGAATACGATGAGCCACTATCTTTTTACATCCGAATCCGTTACCGAGGGACATCCCGACAAAATCTGTGATCAGATCTCTGACGCCGTGCTGGATGCCATTCTCGCATCCGATCCCAACGGCCGTGTCGCCTGTGAGACGACCTGCTCTACGGGACTCGTCCATATCATGGGTGAGATCAGCACGGAATGCTACGTGGACATTCAGAAAATCGCGCGGGAAGTGATCCGCGATATCGGCTATGACCGCGCCAAATACGGCTTTGACTGCGATACCTGCGGGATCATTGTCAATCTGGACGAGCAGTCCGGGGATATTGCGCTGGGCACCAACGACGACGTCGGCGGAGCGGGGGACCAGGGGATGATGTTTGGCTATGCCTGCGATGAGACGCCCGAACTGATGCCTCTTGCCATCTCGCTCTCTCATAAGCTGGCCAAGCGTCTGACAGAGATCCGCAAACAGGGTCTGGTCACCTATCTCCGGCCTGACGGAAAAACCCAGGTCACTGTGGAATACGACGAGGAGCGCCGCCCTGTCCGCGTGGATACCATCGTAATGTCTACGCAGCACGCCCCGGAGGCGACTGCGGAGCAAATCCGCAGGGATATGCTGGAGCTTGTCATCAAGCCTGTGGTTCCGGCAGAACTGCTGGATGAGAACACCCGTTATTTTGTAAATCCCACCGGTCGCTTTGTCATCGGCGGGCCGCAGGGAGATTCGGGGCTCACCGGACGCAAGATCATTGTTGATACCTACGGCGGCAGCGCGCCTCACGGCGGCGGCGCCTTCTCCGGCAAGGACCCAACCAAGGTTGACCGTTCTGCCGCCTACGCAGCCCGCTGGGCCGCAAAAAATGTGGTCGCCGCCGGCCTTGCCAAGCGCTGCCAGATCCAGCTGGCTTACGCGATCGGCATTGCCGAGCCTGTTTCCGTACTGGTGGAGACTTTCGGAACCGGTATCATAGCTGATGACAAAATCAAAGAGGCTGTTTGCAAGGTCTTTGATTTCCGCCCGGCATCCATCATCCGGGATCTGGATCTGCGCAGGCCCATTTACCGGAAGCTCGCCGCATACGGGCATATGGGCCGGGAAGACCTGGGCGTCGGCTGGGAGCGCACCGACCGTGCAGAAGCGCTGCGCGCTGCTCTTTGATGCATAATCCGCACTTGTTCGCAAAAGCTTAACAAGTCAGATCTTGACTATATGGCGGCTGATAGGGTATACTATGTATAACATCGGTTGCATGCAATTTATTTTATACCTGATAAGAGAAAGGAATGGAAACCATGGCTGAAGTCATTTTGACCGAGAAGAATTTTGATGAAGAAGTCCTCAAATCCGAGATCCCCGTTCTGGTGGATTTCTGGGCCACCTGGTGCGGTCCCTGCCGTATGCTCGCTCCCACGATCGAAAAAATTGCCGAGGAGCAGGAGGGCAAGATCAAGGTCTGCAAGATCGACGTGGACGAGGAGCCGGAGCTTGCTGCCAAGTACGGCATTGCCAGCATCCCCACACTGATGGTTTTCCGCGGCGGCGTTGTTGTGAAGGCCTCCGTGGGTGTTCAGCCCAAAGCCGCGATCGAGGCTATGCTTGCCTGAGGATTGCAGCAAAAAGGACGTCGTGAAAACGGCGTCCTATTTCTTTCCTGTCACCGATATTTGCTGTTTTCACCAATATTCCTGTTGACAAATTGTGCACATCATCATAAAATATAGTACGCTAAGCGGCACAGGCGTCGTACAGTGTATGGTGTCTGTGCCTTTTCAAATACTTAAGGAAGCGGGATTTGCTATGAACACGGTAACCGAAGAATTTGGCTCCATGGTTTTCAATGACTCTGTCATGCGGCAGCGTCTTCCCAAGGAGGTTTTTCAGCAGGTCCAGCGCTCCATGAAAGACGGCCGGCGGCTGAACAGCGAGGCTGCTGTGGTTGTCGCAAACGCCATGAAGGACTGGGCCATCGAGAAGGGCGCCACGCATTTTACGCACTGGTTCCAGCCCATGACGGGCATCACCGCCGAGAAGCACGACAGCTTCATCGCTCCGGTGGACGGCGGCAAGGTCATCATGGAGTTCTCCGGCAAGGAGCTGGTGCGCGGCGAGCCGGACGCCTCCAGCTTCCCCTCCGGCGGTCTGCGGGCCACCTTTGAGGCCCGGGGCTACACCGCCTGGGACCCCACCTCCTATGCCTTTATCAAGGATAATGTGCTCTGCATCCCCACGGCTTTCTGCTCCTATGGGGGAGAGGCGCTGGATAAAAAGACGCCGCTTCTGCGCTCCATGGAGGCGATCAACCGCGAGGGCATGCGCATCATCAGGCTTTTCGGCAATCCGAATGTAACCTCCATCAAAACCACTGTCGGCCCTGAGCAGGAGTATTTCTTGATCGACCGCGCTGTCTACGAAAAGCGCAAGGATCTTCAGTATACCGGCCGTACGCTCTTTGGCGCGCGCCCTCCGAAAGGTCAGGAGCTTGGGGATCACTATTTCGGCGCCATCAAACCCCGCGTCGCCGCCTTTATGAAGGAGCTGGACGAGGAGCTTTGGAAGCTTGGCGTCATGGCTAAAACCGAGCACAACGAGGCTGCCCCCGGCCAGCATGAGCTTGCGCCGATCTATACGACGACTAATATTTCCGCCGACCACAACCAGCTCACCATGGAGCTGATGCAGAAGCTTGCCAGAAAACACGGGATGGTCTGCCTCCTGCATGAAAAGCCTTTTGCCGGCGTTAACGGCAGCGGCAAACACAACAACTGGTCTATCTGCACCAATACCGGCGTAAACCTTCTGGAGCCCGGTGAAACGCCTTACGAAAATGCACAGTTTCTGCTTTTCCTGTGCGCTGTGATTCAGGCGGTCGACGATTATCAGGATATGCTGCGTCTCTGTGTCGCCTCTGCAGGGAACGACCATCGCCTCGGCTCCCACGAGGCGCCTCCCGCTGTTGTCTCGGTCTTCCTTGGAGACGAGCTGTCGGCGATCCTGAGCGCGATCGAAAATGACGAGCTCTACGGCAGCAAGGAAAAGGAACTGATCAAGGTCGGCGTACATGTGCTGCCCAAATTCCCGCGGGATACGACGGACAGAAACCGCACTTCTCCCTTTGCTTTCACCGGAAACAAGTTTGAATTCCGTATGCTCGGTGCATCTCAGTCCATTTCCGGTCCGAATGTGGTGCTCAACACCGCTGTAGCCGAGTCGCTCCGGCAGTATGCGGATATTCTGGAGGCCTCCGACGATTTCGAAAAAGGTCTGCACGATCTGATCCAGGACGTTATCCGCAGGCATAAGCGCATCATTTTTAACGGCAACGGCTATGACGAAGCCTGGCTAAGAGAGGCCGAGAGCAGGGGACTTTTGAATCTTCAGGCCACTCCGGACTGTGCACCCTGTTATCTTGCGCCAAAAAACATCTCGCTTTTCGCCCGTCACCGCGTTTATTCCGAGACGGAAATCCGCGCGCGTTATGAAATCAAGCTCGATAACTACAGCAAGATTCTGCATATAGAAGCGCTGACTATGCTGGATATGGTCTGGAAAGATATTCTCCCCGCGGTAAGCGCCTATTCCAAAGCCCTGGCCGACGCGGCCCTGTCCAAGAAGGCACTCAGCGGCGAGATTGATTGCCGTTTTGAAACCGAACAGGCGAAAAAAATCAGCGCGCTGACTGCTTCCGCTGTGGCCAGAGCGCAGGATCTTGAAGAAGCCGTTTCCAGTACCAGAAGCATCAGCGACAGTCTTGCACTGGCCCGCTATTACAGGGATGAAGTGATTTCCGCCATGAATGAGCTCCGCGCGGTCGTGGACGAACTGGAGAGCTGCACCGCCTCGTCCTGCTGGCCCTACCCCTCCTATGGCGAGCTGCTGTTCAGCGTCCGCTGAGATGAAGGAATAGAATCAAAAACCACGGGTCCTTATGGATCCGTGGTTTTAATATACAGAAGATTACTGAAGAGATAGCTGCTGTGCCTTTTTACGAACTCTTCATATTCCTTGCGATTGATATAGTATTCCCGGCCCCAGGAGGAAATGCGCAGCCAGTCGGGATCCATACCGGTTACCGTCACATAATGGCTTTTGGTGGAGACAGACGGCACATAGCTGCCGTCATGCCTTCTGGAATAAAAGCGAAGGCGTTCTTTCTGCCATAACGCCGGAAAATTCGGACCGATGGAAAGGATCACAGGAAGATCCTGCAGCAGCATTCCCCGGATCCGGTCCCACAGTCTGGAGCCTGAAAAGGCCCAGATTGCGCGATAGGGGAGTCCTCGCTCACGAAAAAGCCGGTTCACACCAAGCGCAAGTGCGATACCGTTAAGCCCGGATTTCGGGATCAGCGGGAGATACCGGCGGCAGAGATGCCGCAGTTCTTCATTGTAGCGTTCCTGCGAGAGGGGCGTGCGGGTATCAGTGTCCGTCAGATAGTGAAGCAGATCGAGAGCCGCAACAGGTCCGCAGCCGCATTCTCGAATGATCTTCTTCTCCGACCACATCTGGCTGCCGCCGTACGACACGGTGTTTGATTTTAGTACTCCTGGATATGAGCGGCGCAACGAAAGCATACCGATCTCCTGTAAAGCCACACCGATGCCGTTTCCGGCATCGGTGTGAAATGAAATAGGGTATGATTACTTGGCAAGAACCTTCTTGAGGCGGGCGTAGCGGGGCAGAGAATGCTCCAGCGGCAGCTCGGGCTCACCCTGAATGAGGGGCAGCACATAGTCGATAAACTCATGCTTGAGGCCGTTGTGCTCCTCGTTGATCCACTCCATGGGGACCTTCTTCTCATAGTTTGCAACAGAGGAGAGGGGGAGGAGGACGAGCTTGCAGTTGTACTTGCCGTCGATCATCTCGCGCTCGAAAGCGACCATCTTGCCGGTGGTACCGCTGACGGCCTGCTCAACGGCCTCACGGCCGGCAGCGCAGGCCTCGTTGATGTCGGTCAGAGAGGCGAGGTGGGCGCCGCAGCGCTGCAGAAGGCTCAGCTCGATGCCGCGGACCTTGGCACCGCTCTTTTCTTTGACGATATTGGCCAGGTGAGCAGCCAGACCGCCCAACTGGGCATGACCGAAGCCGTCGGTCGCAGAGGTCTTGGCCTCGGAAACGAAGCTGCCGTCAGCATAGTGAATGCCTTCGGAAACAGCGACCAGAACCTTGCCGCTGGCCTTGTAGATGCGCATCACGTCATCCAGGAACTTGTCCATGTCGAAATCGGTCTCAGGGAGATAAATCAGATCCGGGCCGGAACCGAATTCGGAAGCGAGAGCGGCGCTGGCGGCCAGCCAGCCGGCGTGACGACCCATGATCTCCACGATGGTGATCATGCCGTTATCATAGACGCGGGCATCCTTGTTGATCTCCATGCAGGAGGTGGCGATATACTTGGCGGCGCTGGCAAAGCCGGGGCAGTGATCAGTGCCGAAAAGATCGTTGTCGATGGTCTTGGGAACACCCATAACGCGGCACTCATACCCCACAGATTCCATATAGCGGCTGATCTTGTTGCAGGTGTCCATGGAGTCGTTGCCGCCATTGTAGAAGAAGTAACGGACGTTATACTTCTTGAAAATCTCAAGGATGCGCTTGTAGTCGGTGTCGTCTTTCTCAGGATCGGCGATTTTGTAACGGCAGGAGCCGAGCTCGGAGGAGGGAGTATTCAGCAGGAGTTTGAGCTCGTTGGGGTCTTCCTCGTCCATCACGTACAGCTTATCGTCCAGAACGCCGCGGATACCGTGAGCAGCACCGT
>CAMKAP010000131.1 GCA_946410505.1 uncultured Clostridia bacterium | reverse complement strand
TACCAATTCACTGTTTCTCTGCTTTTGGGGCTTGACTTTTAATAGTTAGTCTTTCCATATTGGCTCCCCCCTCCGGGGGAGCTGCCGCGCACCGACTGAGCGGGCAGACGATTCTACCAAACGCAATGCCCAGCTTGCGTTTGAGAAGGAAGAAGGAGCCTGCAGATATGGAGTCTTCGCGGCGCTTACGGAAACCGCGGAAACGGAATGGAACAGGCTTCTTCTGACGTCACCCGGCAAATCCGTCGTACATCACGCGGATCGCGGTCTCAAACTGCTCGTTCTCTACACCCACAATGATGGCAAGCTCATCCGCGCCCTGGGCTATGGTGCGAATGTTGACGCCGTTGCGGCCCAGGGCGGCGAAAAGGCGGCCGGACACGCCGGGACGGGACGACATCTTGCGTCCCACCGCCGCCACCAGCGAAATGCCTTCCTTGAGCTCCACATCGTCCGGACGGCAGGTCTTGCGCAGATCGGCGATCACGTCGTACACTGCGTCACCCAGCGCCGCCGTGGAGGACACCAGCGCAAAGGAGTCCAGCCCCAGGGTGATGTGCTCCACCGGCGCGTTGTAGCGGTCGAAGATCTCCAGAGCATTGCGCAGCGTGGCGGAGAGCTTCATGTTGTGCTTGGTCACCGTCAGAATACTGAAGTTTTTTCTCCCGGCGATGCCGGTAATGAAGCGCTCATCCGGCTCCTCCTCGGCAATGCTCTCCACGATCATGGTGCCTGGGTCCCCGGGCCGGTTGGTGTTGCGGATATTGAGGGGGATGCCCTTGTCCTTGACCGGCTGGATCGACTCCTCGTGCAGCACCGAGGCGCCCATGAAGGCCAGCTCCCGCAGCTCGCCGAAGGTGATGCTGGCGATGGGGCTGGGGTCCTTCACGATGCGCGGATCGGCCATCAGGATGCCGGACACGTCCGTCCAGTTTTCATAGACGTCCGCATCCACGGCCGCCGCCGCCAGAGCGCCGGAGATGTCGCTGCCGCCCCGGCTCATGACCTTGATGCGTCCGGTGGGCAGCCGCCCGTAGAAGCCGGGGATCAGGATCCTGCCGTTGGCCTTCAGCGCCGAGGCAATGGCGGGATCGGTCCTTTCCCGGTCCACCGCGCCGTCCATGCCGAAGAACACACAGCTTGCCGCATCCACAAAGGTGAAGCCCAGATACTCGGCCAGAAGCTTTGACGTGAAGTACTCTCCGCGGCTTACCAGTTCGTCCACGGACATGTCTTTGTTCAGCCGCCGGTGAAAGGCCGCCAGTTCTTCCTCGATGGGGAGCTGCAGCGCCAGTTCATCCCGGATACCGATGAGCCGCTCTTCTATCGTATGCCAGATCTCGTCACAGGATACGCCGTAGGTCAGATGCGCGTGACAGAGATACAGAAGATCCGTGAGCTTATGGTCGTCACCGCTGCGTTTGCCGGCGGCGGAGGCCACTACCACCCGCCGTGTCGGGTCCGCCTCGATGATGGCTTTGACTTTTTTGAACTGTTCGGCCCCCGCCACGGAGGAGCCGCCGAATTTGGCTACTTTCAGCATACCCTTGTCCTGATTTCTTTTATTCTCTCACCGCCGCAAAGAAGACCGATGCGCCGCACTTGCGCAGACGGTTGGCCGTAAAGTGCATCTGGGAGACCGGGATCGGCTCCGTGATCATGCGGCAGAGTTCCCCGTCCAGCTCGGCGGAGGCTGCAGGCAGCTCCCCGGCCAGCGCGGCGGGCAGGCGCACATAATAGCTGTGGCTGCAGGCGCTGTTGTCCACCTCACCGCGGCGGAGGTTTGCGGGGAACATCTCCCGCTCACCGCGCAGGATCCCGCTCAAATCCCGCAGCACAGCGGAAGCCGTGGGCCAGCGGCCGGCGCCCTGACCCATCAGCACGATGGGACCGGCGCAGCCGCCCTCATAGCGGGCCATGTTGAAGTTCTGCAGCACGGCGCATTCGGCCGCCCCGTCCCGCACGAGCACCGGCTCCACATAGGCGTAGACCCCGTCCTCCGCCCGACCGCCGGAGGCGATCAGACGGCAGGTATAGCCGCGGCTCTGGAAATGGGCCACGTCGGAGGCAGTGACCGACTCAACGCCCTCGTTCAGAAGGCCGTCTGTGGGCAGCGTCCCGTATGCCACCGCGCAGGCCAGCATGATCTTGCGCAGCGCGTCGAGGCCGGAAACGTCCGCCGTGGGATCGGCCTCGGCATAGCCCAGACGCTGGGCGTCCGCCAAAACATCCGCATAATCCAGATGCAGGCGCTGCATGGCGTCCAGCATGTAGTTGGTGGTGCCGTTGAGGATGCCGCCGAAGGAGAGGATGGAATCACTCTCGCGGGCGAGGGCCAGGTTGTGCAGGAAAGGCACTCCCCCGCCGCAGGCCGCGCTGAAGAGGAAGGCCACGCCCTTCTCCCTGGCGATCGCGTCCAGCTCGGGGCCTTTCGCCGCCACCAGCGCCTTGTTGGAGGTGACGAAATGCTTCCCTGCCTTCAGGACTGCAGAGGCGTAAGAAAAGGCGGGCTCCACGCCGCCCATGACCTCCGCCACGGCGCCGACGGAGGGATCGTTCACAATCTCCTCGATGCTCGTGACTTTATAGGGCTGATCTGCCTTGCCCGGGCGCACCAGCACCGGTCCCTGCTCCAGCCCGCCTGCGTTCTTCAGCATCTCATATACGCCGAAGCCCACCGTTCCGAATCCCAATACTGCGACCTTCATAGCTTCACTTTCTTTCCGAAAAATCTTTGTGTCCGCGTAACAAAAACACTTGTTTTTTTGATGACGACAGTGTATCATAGGGATGCACAAATTGCAAGCCTCTTTTTTGTGAATTTCATCAAGGTGGAGAACATCCATGCTGGAAAACTATTTGATCGTCCACAAGAGCATCCTGCCGGATTACTATGAAACTGTCCTGGCCGTGCGGCGGAGGCTCGAAAGCGGACAGGCCAGGGACGTAAGTCAGGCCTGCCGGGAGGCGGGTCTCTCCCGCAGCACCTACTATAAATATAAGGACTTTATTTTCGAGCCCTCGGACATGGAGGGCGGCCGGCGGGCGGTGCTGTCCATGCTGCTGGACCACGAGCCGGGCGTACTGAGCGCGCTGCTGCAGTGTGTGTCCGCCGCCGGGGCCAGCGTCCTGACCATCGACCAGAGTCTGCCCATCCATGGGAAGGCCGGCGTGACACTCGCGCTGGAGCTCGGGGAGATGCGCATTCCCTTTCAGACCCTGCGGGAGCAGATCGTCGCCTTGCCCGGGCTGGAAAATGTCCGACTGATCGCAATCGAATAAAGGAGTATGGCCATGTATTATCAGAGTACCCGCAGCAGTCACCGCGTATCCGACACCGCCGCCATTCTGGAGGGCATTGCGCCCGACGGCGGGCTGTATATCGAACCCGGCCTCGGCAGCCGCCCCTTCGACTGGCAGGGCTGTCTGTCGCTGTCACCCCTGGCCATGGCGGAGAAGATTCTCTCCCATCTGCTGCCCGGCTTTGCGCATATGGACGTGCTGGTGCGCCGGGCTTACGACGGGAAGTTTGACAGCGCCGATCTGACGCCGCTGGTGAAGGTCGGGGAAGCGTATGTGCTGGAGCTTTTCCACGGCCCCACCGCCGCCTTCAAGGACGTGGCGCTCTCCATGCTGCCGCAGCTTGTCACAGCCGCAAGAGCACGGGAGGGCGTTCGGGACAGGATCGTGATCCTGACCGCCACCTCCGGCGACACGGGCAAAGCCGCGCTGGAGGGCTTCCACGACGTGGAGGGCACCGGTATCCTCGTCTTCTATCCGGACGCTGGCGTTTCGCCGGTGCAGAAGGCCCAGATGGTCACCCAGGCGGGCAGCAATGTGAAGGTCTGCGCCGTGCGCGGCAACTTTGACGACTGCCAGGCCGGCGTCAAGCGCGCTTTTGCCGCTCTGAGCGGCGACGCGCTCCCTGTCGGCTGCCGCCTCTCCTCGGCAAACTCCATCAACATCGGGCGCCTGGCCCCCCAGGTGGTCTACTACTTCATCGCCTATGCAGAACTTCTGCGCCGCGGAGAGATCACTTTGGGCGAGCGGGTGGACTATGTGGTACCCACCGGCAACTTCGGCGATATTCTGGCGGGTTACTTTGCCAGACTCATGGGGCTTCCCGTGGGGCAGCTCGTCTGTGCCAGCAACGCAAACCGGGTGCTCACGGACTTTCTGGAAACCGGCGTGTACGACAGGCGCCGCGAATTTCTGAAAACCGCCTCCCCTTCCATGGACATTCTGGTGTCCTCCAATCTGGAGCGTCTGCTGTTTCTCGCCTCCGGCGGAGACACGGCGCTGGTCTCCGACTGTATGCGCAGACTCTCCTCCGAGGGCATCTACCGCTTTCCGGAGGAGGCCATGGCGCGCATCCGCGCAGACTTTGCCGCGGGCTGCTGTGATGAGGCCCGCTGCCTGGAGACCATCGGGCGTGTATGGCGGGAGCAGGGCTATCTCTGCGATACCCACACCGCCGTGGCTATGGCGGTAGCGGAGGACTGGAAGCAGAAGCGCCCGGAGGCGCGAAAGACGGTGGTGCTGTCCACCGCCTCGCCCTACAAATTCCCGGCGGCGGTGCTGAAAGCCATCGGCGGCGATTCGGAGGGCGACGAATTTACGCAGATGGAGCGCCTGGCCGAGATCTCCGGCGTCCCCATCCCCCGCGGGCTGCGCGGGCTCAAAGAGCGCGCCGTCCTGCACCGGGACGTGATCGACCGGGATCAGATCGTGGACTATGTGAAGGCGCAGCTGGGATAGAACTTCCGATTCTTATACAAACTCGCGGGGCGGCAAGCCGTCCCCGCTTTTTCATTCGCGCTTGACATTTTCCGCAGCCGGGTCTACAATAACCACGTCAAGTCAATATGGGGGAGCTGGGTTTTCCCGGCTGAGACAGAGTAATGGAGCTCTGAGACCCAGGAACCTGATCCGGGTAATGCCGGCGTAGGAAACAGAGTACGCGATTTGCCGCAGGTTCGCCATTGAGCCTGCGGTTTTTGCGCCGCTGCTTCCCACAAACATCTTTTGGGAGGTACAAACATGAAAAAGAATCTCACCGTCCGCGCACTGACCGAGGGCGCCATCTTTGTGGCGCTGGCCTGGCTGATCGGCTATCTCAAGCTCTTTGAACTGCCCCAGGGCGGCTCCGTGAACCTGGCCATGCTGCCCATCTTCATTTACTGCGCCCGCTGGGGCTTCGGGCCCGGTATGCTGGCGAGCTTTGTCTATTCCCTGCTGAAGCTGTTTCTGGACGGGGCCTACGCCTGGGGCTGGCAGTCCATGCTGGGTGACTACATCGTGGCCTTCACCGTTCTCGGCCTGGCCGGCCTGTTCTACGGGCAGAAATACGGCTTCTTTACCGGCACCGTGGTCGGCTCCCTTGCCCGCTTCCTGGTCCACTATCTGGTGGGTGTCTGGGTCTGGGGCGAATACATGCCCGAGAGCTTCTTCGGCATGACCATGACCACTCCCTGGTTCTACTCCTTCCTGTATAATGGCAGCTTCATGCTCATCGACATGGTCCTCTGCCTCGTGATCGGCGCCCTGCTCTGGAAACCCATGGGCAAGTATCTGCGCGGCGAGGATCTCCGCTGAGAAAAGTAACTTTTTGTTGACAAACACATATCCCATACGCTATAATGACCACTCGGCACCCCAAGTGCCGAGTGGTTTTCCATGTCAACTACTTCGCCCTGCCCCGGCGGGACGATGTTGAGTATTACTGTTTGAAAGGAGTGCACGAAATGCTTCGTACCTACCAGCCCAAGAAGCTCCAGCGCAAGAAAGAGCACGGCTTCCGCAAGAGAATGAAGACCGCCAACGGCCGCAAGGTCCTCGCCCGCCGCAGAGCCAAGGGCAGAGCCAAGCTCAGCTACTGATCCCACACCCCGTGAGCAGGTCAAAAAC
>CAMKAP010000130.1 GCA_946410505.1 uncultured Clostridia bacterium | reverse complement strand
GCAGCTGGCGTCCACATCGCTGCCCAGCCTGCGCCTTACGGTCACATTGACCTTCTCATCCTCCAGGATCTTGATAAAGGCCTTCATATGCCCGGAGGTGGAGGGTTTGAACTCTCTCTCCTCCACATGGTTAAGAGGGATCAGATTTACATGGGCGCCCACCGTCTTCGCCCTTTTGGCAAGAAGCCTTGCGTGCATCTCGGTGTCGTTTACCCCGTCGATCATGGCATATTCAAAAGAGATGCGGCGCCCGGTGCGCTCATAATACCGCTTGCAGGCGTCCATCAGCTTATCCACCCCACGGCCGCGGTTTGCGGGCATGAGCCGGGAGCGGGTCTCGTCATCCGGGGCGTGCAGAGATACAGTGAGCGTAAGCTGCAGATCCCGGTCGGCCAGATCGTCAAAGCGCTCAATGATCCCGCAGGTGGACAGGGAAATATGCCGCATGCCGATGTTCATGCCGGCAGGGTCGTTCACCAGTTCCAGGAAGCGCATCACATTGTCAAAATTATCCAGAGGCTCTCCGATCCCCATCAGCACAATATTAGAGATCTTCTTTCCGGAATCCAGCTGGGAGAAGAGTACCTCGTCCAGGATCTCGGAAGCGTTCAGCGAGCGCACCAGGCCGCCGATGGTGGAGGCGCAGAAGGCGCAGCCCTGGCGGCAGCCCACCTGGCAGGAGACGCAGACCGTGTTCCCGTGCTGATAGCTCATGACCACGGTCTCCACCGCGTTGCCGTCATAGAGCTCCCAGAGGTATTTGATCGTCCCGTCGATCTGTGAGACCTGTTTGGAGAGCACCTTCGGCTCATACAGGCGGAAATTTTCCTTCAGCTTCTCCCGCAGCGACAGGGGCAGGTTGCTCATCCTGTCAAAGCTGCGCACGCCGCGGCCCAGCCACTCATATACCTGCTTCGCCCGATACTTTGCTTCGCCCAGGTCGGCAAGCTCCGCCTCGATCTCGGGCAGAGTCATGGATAACAAATCTTTCTGCATCTTATCGTATCTTTCTCAGTTTGGCGGCAAAGAAACCGTCGGTGCCATCGATGTGGGGCCAGAAGGTGTAGCAGCCTCCCCGGCTCTCAACGGGTCCGAGAACGAAATCCTCTGCCTGATATTCCGGGTGTCGGGACAGAAAGGAGGAAAGCTGATCCTCATTTTCCGCCTTCAGCACCGTGCATGTGGAATAGAGCAGCAGGCCGCCGGGACGAACATATCGGGAAACATTGTCCATAATCGCCGCCTGGATGGCCGGAAGCGCAGCCAGCTCTTCTTCGCGCTTATGGCGGATCTCCGGCCTTTTGCGAATGACGCCGAGCCCGGAACAGGGCGCGTCGCAAAGAACAAGGTCAAAGGCGTTTTCCCAGTCTGGCTGAAACGCGCGGCCGTCAAGGGAACGGGTCTCCATGCAGCTTGTCCCGAGCCTGTTTGAGCCCTCTTTCACTCTTTTGAGCTTTTTTTCCTGCAGATCACAGGAGATCACAGAGCCTATCCCCCCCATTCGAATGGCGGCGGTAAAGCTCTTTCCCCCGGGTGCGGCGCAGGCGTCCAGCACACGCATTCCCGGCTCAGGCGCGGCAATCTCCACCGCGGAGCGGGCAGCGCGGTCCTGAACGTAAAATAGTCCTTCCTCATATCCCGGCAGCGCAGTCACGGAGCCGCCGCTCAGCCGGAGGCACCCGGGCAGCGAAGGGACTGCTTCGAAGGAGATCTCCGCGCGCTCCAGAGCGCGGCAGTAATCCCCGGTCGAGACTTTGAGGGTGTTAACCTGTATATCGAGCGGCGGGCTCTGATTGTTGGAGGCAAAGAAGGCCTCCGTAAAGGCATAGCCGCGTTCGGAGCAGAGCCTTTCGGCAAGCCACGCAGGATGGCTGTAGCGAGTGTGCAGATAGAAAACCGTGCCTTTTCCGGGGATCTCCGGCAGGGAGTCCCGTTCGGCGGCGATCCGGCGCAGCACCGCGTTGCAGAGCCCCGAGGCGCGGGCAAGGCCGTTTTTGCGGCAGAGCTCCACTGTCTCGGAAACCGCGGCATGCGCGGGAATGCGATCGCTCAGCAGGAGCTGACAGGCCCCGAGACGCAGCAAGTCCCGAACGCCTTTTTCCACCGGCTTCTTACAGAACAGATCGAGATACCAATCCAGATACTCCTCGTTCTGCAGAACGCTCAGACAGAGCCAGGAGGCCAGCGCAGCGTCTCTGCTGTCCAGTTTGTATCTGCGTATGGCGGCGTCCATCGCCGGGGACGACCAGGCGCCGTCCTTACGGCAGCGCTGAAGCGTCTCCAAAGCCGCCTGTCTCGCAAGCTTGTCTTTCATGCGTCGACTTTGACGGCATGGCCCCGCAGAAAATCGGCGGCCTTCATGCGTTTTTTCCCGGGCGCCTGCAGCTCGGTGATCATCAGCGTCTCCCCTGCTGCACAGGCGACCTCCAGCCCGTCCCTGCCGGCGGAAACCACTTTTCCCGGTTCGAGCGCGGTATGGTTTCCGGTATAGGCGGCAGAGAACACGCGGTAAACCGCGCCGTCCAGCTCCATGGTCGCAACGGGCCAGGGCTGCAGGCCGCAGATCTGTTTGACGATCTGCCGCGGGCTCCGGTTCCAGTCAATGGGACAGAGGGATTTATCCAGCATTTTCACATAGCTGGCCCTGCTGTGGTCCTGCGGCGTTCTGGGGGCGCTGCCGTTCTCAATCGCGCGCAGGGTACGGACCAGGAGCTCCGCCCCCATGTCCTTGAGCCTGTCAAAAAGCTCACCGGAGGTCTCAAACTCGCCGATGGGCGTCTCCTCGCTGAAGATCACGTCGCCAGCGTCCATATCGTGGGCCAGGTACATGGTGGTCACACCGGTGACTTCATCGCCGTTCAAAACGGCGGCCTGGATCGGCGCTGCCCCCCGATATTTCGGCAAGAGCGAACCGTGCACATTGACGGCGCCGAACTTTGGCAGAGCAAGAATCTCATCAGGGAGAATCCGTCCGTAAGCCACCACAACAAGAATATCCGGTTTCAGCGTCTCAATCTGTCGAAAAGCGGCGCCGTCGCGCATTTTTTCCGGCTGAAACACCGGAAGTCCCGCATTAAGCGCAAGCGCCTTGACCGGAGAGACCTGCAGTTCCATTCCCCTGCCCTTCGGCTTGTCCGGCTGGGTAAACACGCCGACGACCTCAAAGCCCTCGTCCAGCAGCTTCTGCAGCGAGGCCGAGGCAAAGTCCGGCGTTCCCATAAATACGATCCGCATCAGGCGTCTTCCTCTCTCTCGCCGCCCTGCAGTTCCTCCTCGGTGAGCATGCGCTCGGCTTTGGAGGTGAACACGATCCCTTCCAGATGGTCGATCTCGTGGCAGAAGCAGCGGGCAGTGAGGCCCACGCCCTCCACCTCGAAGCTCTGGCCAAAGCGATCCTGCGCCCGAACTTTCACCGTCATGGGGCGCTTGACAAGGCCGTACTCGCCCGGGACGCTCAGACAACCCTCGGGGCCGTCCTGTTCCCCGGAGGTCTCCAGAATCTCGGGATTGATGAGCTCAATGACGTATTCATCCTCACCCTCGGGGACATTGGTCTCGATCACGAGCACCACGCGGCGCAGCACACCTACCTGAGGTGCGGCAAGGCCCACGCCGTTGGCCTGCAGAAGCGTGTCCCGCATATCGTCCAGAAGCTGGTGGAGCCTGGGATTGAAGTCCGTCACCACACGGCTTTTCTTATAGAGGAGCGGCTGCTCCTTGGTCAGAATATTCCGAAGTGCCATAACTGTCTCACTCTCTGTCTCAGTAGAATTAATCCAGCGGGTCGTTGTCCGCAAAAACGGAAACGCCGCGGAAACGTTTGTCGGTGCTGCACTCGCAGACAGTCTGCGAGATCGCAGCGCGAAGGGCGGCGCAGCCGGGACCGTTGATGATCACACGGTAGCGGTAGCGATTGTTGACGCGGACCACGGCCATGGGCGTCGGGCCCAGCACATCGACGCCTGAGCGGCTGCCGAGCAGACTCTCCAGCCGGTCTTTACACCAGCGGCATGCATGAACGACCAGGCGTTCATCTAGGCCCGAGGCGGTCAGCGTGTATATTTCGCGGAAAGGCGGCGAATTCTGAAGCCTTCGCAGGGAGAGCTCAGAGCTGTAAAAGGCGTCATAGTCCTGCCTGGCGGCCTGCAGGATCGTTTCGTTTTCGGGGGTATAGGTCTGGATCACGGCTCTGCCGGCCTTCTGTCCCCGGCCGCTGCGTCCGATGACCTGGGTGATCAGGGAAAAGGTACGCTCCCCTGCCCGGTAATCGCCCGCATAAAGGCTCTGGTCGGCGGAAATCACGCCTACAAGGGTCACATTCTCAAAGTTGAGCCCCTTTGTGACCATCTGGGTGCCGACCATCACGGGGATATTCTCATCGCGGAAGCGCTTGAACAAAAGCTCATGGGAGCCCGCGGGGGTCACCGTGTCCGTGTCCATGCGCATGATCTCGATCTGGGGAAAGAGCTCGTGCAGCTCCGCCTCCACCGTTTGGGTCCCGACGCCGATGTATTTGAGCGATCCGCCGCAGTCCGGGCAGCGCTCGTCCACCCGGCGGGAATAGCCGCAGTAATGGCAGATCAGGCGGGAATTGGCGCTGTGATAGGTCAGGGATACGCTGCAGCGGGGGCAGCGGTAGGTAAAGCCGCAGTCGCCGCAGCTGACAAGTTTGTGCGCGCCTCGCCGGTTGATAAACAGGATGCTCTGCTCTCCGCGCTCAATGTTCGCGGCAAGCTCCTCCCTCAGGAAAGAGCTGATGCTGCCGCCGTTGCCGCGGCGCAGCTCCCTCTTCATATCCACGATGGAGACGGCGGGAAGGTCCTTCTCGTTGTAGCGGGTGTCAAGCCGGAAAGAGGCATAACGCCCTGTCCGGGCAGCGTAAGCGCTGACAATGTCGGGCGTGGCGGAGCCGAGAAGGAGAAGACAGCCCGCCCTCGCGCAGCGATACTTTGCAATATCCCGCGCGTGATAGCGGGGGCTGTTTTCCGATTTGTAGGTTTCCTCCTGCTCCTCGTCCATAATGATGAGGCCCAGGTTTCTGCACGGCGCGAAGACAGCGCTTCGGGTGCCGATCACAAGCCTCGCCTTCCCGGCACGGACGCGCTTCCATTCATCGTAACGCTCCCCCGTGGAGAGGCTGGAATGGAGGACCGCCACCTCGTCGCCGAAGTGGGAGGAAAAGGTCTGCAGCATCTGGGGCGTCAGCGCAATCTCCGGAACCAAGAGGATGCAGGAGCGTCCGCGTGAAAGCTGCTGGGAGATCAGGTGAATATAGACGCTGGTCTTGCCGCTGCCGGTCACGCCAAAAAGCAGAGCGGCCCCGGCCTCGCCGGAGCAGGCCAGGGCGCTGATGCCTTGAAAGGCATTCTGCTGTTCGGCATTAAGGGCGGGAAGCGGCTCCGTGTCGCCCACGTAGATTTCCGGCCTGCGGTACACCTCGCGCTGATAGAGCTCAGCCAGCTCCGCCTTCACAAGCGCCTTCAGACTCTGTCTGCCGGCGCCGGTAAAGCGCAGCAGCTCGCGGCTGGGAAGCGCGGAAAAACTGCAGAGCAGCTCCAGCAGGTTTGCCTGCTGGGGAGAGCGCATGCGCTTCTGCTCCGCGATCACGGAGGCGTCCTCCGGCGGGATGCACAGCCGCACCATCTCCACCGTCTTGTCATGGGCCCGCCGCTCGCCTTCCTCGGTAAACCAGAGGCCGGCCGGAAGAATGGCCTTGACCGCATCATAGACTGTGCAGAAAAAACGCTCCCGCATGAACAGCGCCAGGCGGATCTGCTCATCACTCAGCACGGGCTCCTCATCCAGCAGGGCCAGAACCGGTTTGAGCTTCTCATAGCCGCTGTGATCACTGAGGGCCAGGATCACGCCCTCGCTGCGGCGGTTGCCTCTGGAAAAAGGCACGTAGACCCGCATGCCGGGCTTTGCGCTCCCGGCCATTTCTTCCGGAATCAGGTAGT
>CAMKAP010000129.1 GCA_946410505.1 uncultured Clostridia bacterium | reverse complement strand
CAGGCTCTTTCTTCTTTTCCGAACGTTGTAACACATCATTGACAAACCTACAAAAGAAAAGGATCAGAAGTATAAAGTGTTGGCTATACTAAACCGGAGGTGAAAGAAATTGAATGAAATAGCGGATATTGGTGCTACATCCGCGGGTCAGATTCACTGCCTGACGATCATCGGGCAAATCGAGGGGCATCAGACGCTGCCGGAAGACACCAAGACGACAAAATATGAGCATGTTTTGCCGCTGCTCGCGGCGATTGAGGAGACGCCGGAGATCCGTGGTCTGCTCATCCTGCTCAACACCGTGGGCGGCGATGTGGAGGCCGGGCTTGCCATCGCGGAGCTGATTGCGGGCATGCGAAAACCTACGGTTTCGCTGGTGCTGGGCGGCGGGCACTCCATCGGGGTACCGTTGGCCGTTGCGGCAAAACGCAGCTTCATTGCGCCTTCCGCAGCCATGACGATCCACCCGGTGCGCGTCAACGGCGTGGTGATCGGGGTGCCGCAGACCTATGAATACTTTGCCCGCATCCAGGAGCGCATCGTGGGCTTCGTGACGGCTCATTCCCGTATCCGCAGGGAGGACTATCTGCGGCTGATGAACAAAACCGATGAGCTGGCCAACGACGTGGGAAGTGTGATCCACGGAGAGGATGCGGTCCATCTCGGCCTGATCGACGCGGCCGGGACACTCTCGGACGCGCTGGACTGGCTGCATCGGCAGATCGAATCTGAGCCGCCCCGGTGAATGGGGCGGCTCAGACGCTTATGCCCGGGAACCACTGCGGTGCTTCTATTCCTCTTGTTTTTAACGTAGAAATATGGTAAACTAAATTTTACGATTATCGTGGGGGTTCATGTCTATGTCCATTGGAAACGCAATCGTGCTCGGTCTGGTGCAGGGACTGGCGGAGTTCCTTCCCATCTCCAGCTCGGGCCATCTGTCAATTCTGAACAACCTGTTCGGCATGACGACGGCGGAGAACGGGCACATGTTTTTTGACGTGCTGCTGCATCTTGGCACGCTGATGTCCATCTGCATCGTCTATTGGGAGGACATCGTCGCCATGTTCTTCGAAGTGCTGGGCTTTGTCAATATCGGACCGCTGGCGGGTGAGCGCCGGGCCCGCTATCCCGCGGCACGGCTCTTCTTTATGATCTGCCTTGCCACGCTGCCGCTTCTGCTGGTCCTTCCGGTCAAGCATCTGCTGGACGGTCTTTTCTACAATAACTTCTTCATCGGTATTGCCCTGGTGCTCACCGGCTGCATGCTCTTCGTCTCGGATAAAATGACGGAGGGGCGCAAGACTGTGGGCGGCATGTCCGTCTGGGACGCGCTCATCATCGGCCTCTGCCAGTGCGTGGCGACGGTTCCGGGCCTCTCCCGCAGCGGAACCACCATCACGGCAGGCATCGCCACAGGGCTGAAACGCGAATTCGCGGTGAAGTTTTCCTTTTTGATGAGTCTGACCGCCGTCCTCGGCGCCAATATCCTGGGTATTGCCGACGCGGTGCAGGAAGGGATCGACTGGTCCAGCATGCCGGCCTATCTGATCGGCATGGCGGTGGCCATGGTCTCGGGCATCCTCTCCATCTCCCTGCTTAAATACATCTCCGGAAAAGGGAAATTCGGCGGCTTCGCCTACTATTGCTGGGTCGTTGGTGTGCTGAGCATCATTCTGACCATGATATTCTAAGAATAAGGACATATGATTCATGGCATCAAGCAAATCTTCAACGAAAAAGAAATCGGCTCCGGCGCCAAAAAAGAGCGCAGGCGCCGCGAAAAAGACTACGACGAAAGCGGCACCTCCCAAGTCTGCGCCCGCAAAAAGCGCGCCTGCCGCGCCGCAGCCGGTACGCCGGGAGATCTGGGGCGTGGTGTTCCTGTTCCTCGCCGTCATCGCTGTTCTGAGCCATTACAATCAGGATGGGGCCTTTGTGGCGTTCTTTTCCAATTTTCTCAAGGGCCTGGTAGGCTATGGCTTCTGGGTCGTCCCGGTGGCCTTTGTGCTGTGCACCTTCGTCCTCTTTACCCATAAAGGGCGGCCTGTGGACGGGCGTATCACCTGCGCGCTGCTGCTGCCGGTGTTTTTCTCCGCCATCATGGAGCTCTCCCTGGGCCTCACGCCGGCGGACGGCCTGGAGTTTCAGGTCATGGTCGGCAAGCTCTTCTGGAACGGGCAGGATATGATTTCCGGCGGCGTGATCGGCGGATTGCTGGCCAGGGCGCTGGAGGCGGCCTTCAGCGTGTACGGCGCCATGCCGCTGCTGGTTGTGCTGTTTCTCTGCTGCGTCGTGTTCGCATTCCGCGGCAGCTTCCGCGGCCTGTTCAAGAGCGTGAAGCTGGAGCGCAGGCCCTACGATCCCGCGGCCTATGTGGAGAACGAAAAATTCACAGTCCCCGAACTGCTGGATGAGCGCGGCGTGCCGGTCGGCAAGCCTGCAAAGCCCATCGAGCGCGTGGACCGCAGGACCTATACCGTTGATCTCCCGCTGGGGGAGGACGAGGAACCCTTGACTCTGACGGGGCCTTCGGCTGCCTATGAGGACAGCTATATTGCCCCCGCGAAAACCCGCAGCCGCGCCAAGGTGCGCCGGAAGGCGACAGAGGAGCCTGCCCCGGCCGTGCAGGAGGAGATTCCCGTTTCGAAGGAGCCCGCGGAGATCCCGGGCTTTGACCTGGAGGAGAGCTTCCGCAAGCTGTCCGTTGCGCCGAAGGCTCCCACGCCCGTGAAGCCTGCCGTCGCGGTTACGGCGGAGGTCTCCGACCCGCCGAAGAAAAAGGCCGCCAAACAGGCGGTGGAGGCGGAAGCCAAAGCGGTCGAGAAGGCTGTCGCTGCGCAGACACAGCAGGGGGACTATGTGTTCCCGCCGCTGAATCTGCTGCGCTCTGCCGGCAGCACCGCCGTGGACGCGCGGGACGAGATCGCGCTGAATCGGGAGCGCCTGGAAGGCGCCATCCGCAGTTTCGGCATCAACGCCGGTATCGTCGGCGTCACCCGCGGCCCTACGGTCACCCGCTACGATATTGAGCTGGAGCAGGGCGTCAAGCTCTCCCGCGTCACCAATCTGGCAGGCGACCTGGCGCTGGCGCTGGGCGTGGTGAACGTCCGTATCGCTCCGATCCCGGACAAAATCTCCACCGTGGGCATCGAGGTGCCCAACAAGATCGTGAGCACGGTGTATCTTGGCGATATTATTTCCTCTGCCAAGTTTCAGAATGCCAAGTCACGCCTGAGCTTTGCCATCGGCAAGGATATCAGCGGCGACGCCATTGTGGGCAATATTGCAAAGCTCCCGCACATGCTCATCGCCGGTACCACCGGCTCCGGAAAGTCCGTGTGCATGAACTCTCTGATCCTGTCGCTGCTGTACAAAGCGCGGCCGGATGAGGTGCGCCTCATCATGATCGACCCGAAGATGGTGGAGCTGGGCATCTATAACGGCATCCCGCATCTGTACGTCCCGGTCGTCACCGACCCGAAGAAGGCCGCCGGCGCGCTGCAGTGGTCTGTGGTGGAGATGCTCAAGCGCTATCGCCAGTTCTCTGAGGTGGGCGTGCGCGATCTGGAAAATTACAATAAGCACTGCGAGGCAAACGGGGAATCGCGCCTGCCGCAGGTCGTTATCGTGATTGACGAGCTGGCAGACCTGATGATGGTTGCCTCCAAGGAAGTGGAGGAGAGCATCTGCCGTGTGGCTCAGATGGGCCGCGCTGCGGGCATGCACCTGGTTATCGCCACGCAGCGCCCGTCCGCCGATGTGATTACCGGATTGATGAAGGCCAATATCCCATCCCGCATCGCCTTTGCGGTCTCCTCCGCGATGGAGAGCCGCATCATTCTGGATCAGGGCGGCGCAGAGAAGCTGATCGGCATGGGCGACATGCTGTTTTCTCCGGTGGGTATCGGCAAGCCCATCCGTATCCAGGGCGCCTTTGTCTCCGATGAGGAGCGCGAGGATGTGATCCAGTTCATCAAGGAGAACGCGGGCGAGGCCGCGCAGAACACCGAGATCGAGACCTTTATGAACAAGGCCACGGAGGAAAAGAGCGGCTCGGACAAATCCTCTGCCAAGGAGGAGGAAGGCACCGCCGGCGCCTATGACGAGATGCTGCCCAAGGCGGTGGAGGCCGTGCTGGAGATGGGTTCCTGCTCTGTTTCCATGCTGCAGCGGCGCGTCAAGCTGGGCTATTCCCGCGCGGCCCGCATCGTGGATCAGATGGAGGAGCTGGGCATTGTTGGCCCTTACGAGGGCGCAAAGCCCCGCAGCGTGGTCATCGACCGGGCCGGCTGGCAGCAGCTGCAGGTGCAGTTGGGCCTCGCCTCCGACAGCGATATGGAGCTGGCTGCGCGCATGAGCGACACGGCCGACAGCTTCGAGGACGAATAAGAATCAGACAAAAAGGGCGTGTTTCACGCCCTTTTTGCGAAGGAAGAAGATGGATTATTTTGCACCGAATATGAGCGTCACGGAGGTCAACCGCATCTCCATGCTGGGCCTTGCCCACATCGGGGACGGAGTCTATGAGCTGATGACGCGCACCATGCTCTGCCGCGAGGGCCACACCGCCATCGGCGAGCTGCACAAACGCACAGTGTCCTTTGTAAAAGCACCCGCCCAGGCCAAAGCTGTCGAAAGGATCATTGGCCTGCTGGACGAGGAAGAGCTTGCGATCTTCAAGCGCGGGCGCAACGCTCACGTCCACGGCGTCCCGCAGGGGGCGAATGTGGGCGAATATCACGCCGCTACGGGCCTGGAGGCGCTCTTTGGCTATCTCTACCTTCTGGGAAGACAGGAGCGCCTAAACGCCCTTTTCTCGGCAATTATGGAGGACTGAGTATGCCGCTGGACGCCATTTGCACAGCCGCGCTGGCTTCGGAGCTGGAACAGGAGATCACCGGCGGCCGTATCGACAGGGTACAGCAGCCTGAGCGCGATATGCTGCTGCTCTCCCTCCGCGCAAACGGAAAGAATCGCCGCATGATCGTTGCCGCCGGCACCGGAAACGCCCGCGTACATCTGACGGAGGAGAGCTTTGAAAACCCCGCGGAGCCGCCCATGTTCTGCATGCTCCTGCGCAAGCATCTGGTGGGTGCGCACATTGTCTCCGTTTATCAGCCGGAGCATGAGCGCATGCTGATCTTTTTGCTGGACACCCACGATGAGATGGGCGTGGATTCCCGCAAGCAGCTCATTGTGGAGATGATCGGCCGCAGCGCGAATGTGATCCTGGTGGGGGAGGACGGGCGCATCATCGACTGTATGCGCCGGGTGGATTTCGCGGGGGACGCTATGCGCCGGCTGCTCCCCGGCATGATCTACCGGATGCCGCCGAAGCAGAGTAAGCTCTCCTTCTTTGACAGCAGCTCCGAGGAGCGCCTGGCTCTGATCGCCGGGGCGGACGTCTCCGAGCCCGTGGACAAGTGGCTGCTGGACCATCTGGGTGGGCTGTCACCGCTAGTGTGCCGGGAGCTTGCTTATCGCTGCGGCGGGAATTACAGCTTGCTGCCTGAACAGCTGGACGCGCTCTCTGAGACGGTGGAGAACGGCGAATACACGCCCTGCCTCATCACGCGGGACGGAAAGCCCCTGGATTTCAGTTTCCTGCGCGTATCCCAGTACGGCGAGGCTGCGCAGGTGGAGACCTGCGCCAGCTTTTCCACCCTGCTGGACGCCTTCTACAGCCGCCGTGACCGTCAGGAGCAGCAGCGCAGACGCTCCCATGAGCTGCAGCGCAGCGTAAAGACGGCGCGGGATCGGCTTTCCCGCAAGCTCGCCGGGCAGCGGGAGGACTATCAGCGCACGGAGACGCGCGAGGAAGTGCGCCGACAGGCGGAGCTGGTGACCGCGAATCTCTACCGAGTAAAGCGCGGAGATCGCAGCCTTACGTGTGAAAACTACTATGAGGAGGATTCACCGGAGATCACGATCCCGCTGGACCCGCTGAAAACTCCGCAGC
>CAMKAP010000128.1 GCA_946410505.1 uncultured Clostridia bacterium | reverse complement strand
TCTTCGGCTGGCTGGCCGCCCGGCTGGGGCTGGGGATCTTCCCGCTATACCTGCTGGCGCTGCTGGTGTTGATGACGCTCATGCACGAAAAGCTCTGCCGCACGGTGGACGGTCAATAAAAGCAAAAAAGCCCTGCTGCGTGATTCATAACGCAGCAGGGCTTTTTATCATCGGGCATCACGCCTCCGGGTCAGGATGCGGCTCATAGAGCGGATCGTTCCAGGGCATGGCGATCGTCTTGTCATAGTTGCTGTACTGGAATTGTTCGCGCAGCAGCGCGTAGCGCTCCACAAAGCTGCCGTCGGGATTGCGGCGCCAGGAGCCGAGGGTACCGGTATACTCGGTGAAGTTGATCTCCGTATCCGGGAGCGCTTCCATCAGTTCTTCCTGTGCGCCATCCGGCAAGATCGTATAGCGCCCGATCCAGAGGCGCTCCAGCTGTTTGAGCTCCAGCAGGGACTCCCAGCCGGTGACTTCGCCCAGGATGCAGCAGTTGAGGTGCTTGAGATTCTTCAGGCTCGCCAGCGGACTCAGATCCTTCACCTGGCACTCGTTGAATTCCAGATACTCCAGCTTCGTGCAGTTTTGCAGCGGCGTCAGGTCGTTAAAGCTGGAGATGCCCAGGATCGCCACCTCCAGGTCAGGCATGTACTCCAGAAAGCTGTGGTCACTGAGATAGGTGGCGTGGCCGATGTCCAGCAGGCGCACCTTCGTGCAGTATTTCAGGTCCTTGGTGGTCAGATTGTTGAGCTTCATCCACTCTTCCGAGGCCAGGATGCGCTCCACATCCGTCCGCACCGTGAGCATGGTGCCGAACCAGATGCGCCACACCACCTCCATCTGCGGGTTTTCGTCCCGGATGCGGGCCATGGCCTCGCTGCTCACGTTGCAGGAGTCCATGTCCAGATAACGGCAGCGCTTCATGCAGGGCAAAAGCTGCCGCACCGCCTCTCCCTCATCGTCCATCCGGATGTGGTTCAGGTCCAGCTTCTCGTCGAGGGTGGAGATCCTCTTGCCAAAGAAAGGAAAGCGATAGGCAAACTCCGTGTCCGGACAGGCCTCCGTGAGCCTGCACAGCAGCTCCACCGGTACGCTGCGCTCCTCGCTCTCCTCCCCCAGTTCCACGCTGCGCAGAGCAGAAAAGCCTTGCAGCAAGGGAAGCGTCTCTTCGATCTGCTGCACCTCCATGGCGCTGAGATCCAGCTTCTCCGCGTCTGCGGGGATCTCCCGTCCGTCCGGGAGAAGGATCGGTGCTGGCGTGGGTTCCGGGGTCGGCTCCGGCGTGGGTTCGGGTGTGAGTTCCGGGGTCGGTTCCGGGTTCTGCGCCGGCACAGCGGCGCTGTCGCCGCAGGCACACAGCAGGCACAGCAGCAGGCACAGCAATGCCGCAAGCATCCGTTTTTTCTTCATACTTCTATTGCTTTCTCTTTCTTCTCAGAGTCCCAGAATGTCCTTGATGCGCTCGAAAAACTCACGAACAGAGCTGACCACCTTGCTCACCGTCTGCACGAAGCCCACCACCTGGGTCTTGGCCTCGGAGACCTTGTTGAGCGTGTCCTGCACATCCTCCACCCGCTGCTTCAGCGAATCCGGGTCCAATCCTTCCAGCGAGCGGCAGAGGGAGATCAGCTGCTGGATCTGCTTGTCCGTCAGCTTCACGTTATACTGGGCGGCGATGGCGACGATCTCCTGCCGCATCTCCTCGTCGCTCATCTTTTCGGTCTCGTCCAGCATCATTTTCAGATCGTTGACGATGGAGGTGGAGTCCATGCTGCCGATCTCCTGGGCCAGATCGCCGGTGACGGTGAGTTCCTGGGTGGAGACGGCCTTGGCCAGGTCGTCCAGCGTCCGGCCCGTCATGTCCTCATAGGCTTTATACACACCGGTGAGAGCGGCGGTGCCGCTGACGGCAAAGGGTGAGGCCACAATGATCCGCGCGTCGGTGATGCCTGCCGTGGCAAGCGCACTCAGATACATCTCCGGGGTGCACCAGGTGATATTGCTGGTCTTCACGTCCATGCTGGAGCCCGCAGGCAGCAGCTCCACATAGACGCTGGAAATGGAGCGCGTACCGATGAGAGAGTTATCCACATAGCCCTCCAGATAGCGCCGCTCTTCCGCATTGGTGACACGCAGCTCGGCCACGTTCCCGCGGGAGATGCCGAAGGCCTGATACACCTGGGCGATCTGGTCCTCTGTCAAATCCGCGCCGATCACGGCCCGGCTCTGCAGCGTCACAGGGGCTGGCGCCGCGGTCTGGGTCTCTTCGGCGGGCAGCTCAACGGTGACCTGCGCCGTCTCGCCCTCCGCAAAGGCCGCCGGCATTGTGCCGAAAAGCAGCAGGGCGGCCAATAGGAATGAAATGATTTTTTTCATGCTGTTATCCTCCTTGGGGCAGCTTTATCCTACCACGCGGGCAGGCGGAAAGATAGCTTTTTGTGTAAATTTAAGAATTCTTCAGAGGATGCTTCCGTTTGCGGGGAAATGCATGCTCTGCCGCCGGGCGGCCATCGCGCAGCGGACCGGCCTCCGGTCTTAATATTATGTGTACTATTTTATGTCTATTACTTTATGTGTACTAATTTATGTTAATTACGTTATGTAAATCTTCTGGCGTAACCGCAGCTTTGGCAAAGCGGCTCCACCGCCCGCCGCCGGGAAAAGCCATCATAGATCGCGCGGGCGCGTTCGGAGGCCAGGATTTCCTCCAGCTCCTGCCGAAACAGGTTTCCCAGCGCCACGGCCCCCTCCCGGTCCAGACAGCAGGGCACCACCGTGCCGTCACAGAGGACGCCCACCTGGTCTCGCAGGCCGTAGCAGAAGCAGCGCTCTCTCCGACTGGGGAGAGACAGATCCGGCCAGTCAAAGCGGTCCCCCGGCTCCAGCCAGACCCGATCCGCCAGTTGATAGCCGTTGCGGCTCTTTTTCCATGGCTCCGGAAAGACGGCCGCCAGCATGCCGCGGATCTCCCCGTTCATAGTCTCCCAGCCGCCCCGGTTCCAGAGTCGGAATTCACAGAGTTTTCCCGCCTGCGCAGCAGCTGCGGCAAAGCCCATGCAGCCGCTGAGATAGTCCGGCAGCGCGCCGCCTTCGTTTGCCTCAAAGGACTGGAGTGAAATGTTAATCTTGTGCAGCGCCTTTGCTTTCAGAAGCAGCTCCTGTCTTTCGGGCAGCAATGTGCCGTTTGTGGTTAACATAACTTTGTAATTCAGGTGCTCCGCGATCTCAAACAATACTTCAAGCTGCGGGTGCAGCAGCGGCTCCCCCATCAGGTGAAAATACAGATACTCCGTATGGGGTCGCAGCTTCCCGGCCAGGATGCGAAATTCCTCCGGGGTGAGAAAGTGCGGCGCGCGCTTTGTACCCGGGCAAAAGGCGCAGTTTAAGTTGCAGACGTTGGTGATCTCCAGATAGGCCTTGCGCAGCATGGCTCTCCCTCCGTAAAATGCGGCGAAGAACCCCTTATGCCGGATCGGCCAAGAGATTCTTCGCTCAGGATGACAGTATTGTGCGCTCAGAACAGACCGGGGAAGCCGCCCATGCCGCCCTGCAGCTTGGCCATGGCCTCGTTGGTCCGATCGTCGGCCAGCTTGATGGCGCCGTTCACCGCTGCCAGAATCAGATCCTGCAGCATCTCCACGTCGTCGGGATCCACCGCTTCGGGCTTGATCTCGATGGACTCCAGCTGACGAGTGCCAACCATGGTGGCCTTGACCACACCGCCGCCGGAGGAGAACTCAAACCTGGTCGACTCCAGTTCCTGCTGCATCTTGAGAAAATCCTGCTGCATCTTCTGGGCCTGCCGCATCATGTTTGCCTGATTGCCGCCGGGGAAGCCCCCGCGAAATCCACCTTTTGCCATAATCAAAATCTCCTGTCTTAAAAATATTAGTTGAAGTGTACTTCCTTGAATGCCTTGAGTTCGTCCAGACTCCGCTGCGGCCGCGCCTGCTCGCGCAGCTCCGCGATCTGAACGCGGATTTCCCGCCCCAGCAGCGCAGAGGCTTCCTGTGCGAAGCTCTCCAGGACCTCCTGCCGCTTGAAGCGTTCGAACTTGAAGCCGGGCTGCACCTTCAGATGCAGCAGATTGCCCTCTATCTCAGCGCGCACCACGCTCTCATCCTCCAGCGCAAAGCGGAGATCCATGGGAAGCCGGGGCGCGACGCGCTCACAAAGGGCTTTCCAGTCCAGCGCCAGCGCGGGGCCGGTCGGCGGCGCGGGCGCTGCGGGCGGCTCCTCCGGCGGCAGTGCCGGCAGCTCCGGTTCAGCAGCCTCCGGCTCCGGATCACACACAGCTTCACTCTCCGGCATAGGCTCCTCCCGGGGTGTGGGGAGCTCGTCCTCCTCGTAGCGCTGCGCCTGGCGTACAGGTACGCCGCGGGCCACTTCCTCCTCCAGCCGGGAAATGCGCGCCCGCAGGCCGGTGACGCCGTCGTCTCCCACGCCGCTGCAGAGGGACACCAGGCATAGTTCCGCGACGGTTTTGGGATTGCGTGCGTCCCGCAGGCCGGTGATCGCGCGCTGCAGCGTGTCCATGGCGGCGATCAGCTCCTCCGCGGTGAGGCGCTGGGAGAAAGCGGCAAGCGTCGCCCGGTCATAGGCGCCAGAGACCAGCTCCATCGCGCCCTTGGGCGCCACATGCAGCATCAGCACGTCCCGCAGCAGGCCGTTAAGCTCACCCAGCAGCGTTCCGGGATCCTTCCCGTCCATCCACATGCCGGCAAACTCTTTGAGGACTGCCGCCGTATCATGCTTTAGAATGCGATCCAGCATCTGGGCAACGCGCCGGTTGCCGGCCAGGCCCATCGTCGCATAGACCGAATCCACGGTAATTTTCTCCGCCGCCGAGCACTGATCCAGCAGGCTCAGCGCATCGCGCACACCGCCGTCGGCAAGCCGCGCGATCAGCTCCGCCGCCTCCCGGTCCATTTCAAAATGCTCGGCCCGGGCGATGGTCTGCAGATATTCGGCGATCCGCGGGGTGTCGATCCGGCGGAAGCTGTGCCGCTGGCAGCGGGACAGAATCGTGGCCGGGACCTTCTGCAGCTCCGTGGTGGCCAGAATGAACATCAGGTGGGCCGGCGGCTCCTCCAGGATCTTGAGCAGGGCGTTAAAGGCGGGGGTGGAGAGCATGTGCACCTCGTCGATGATGTACACGCGCTTCTTCACCACAGAGGGAGAGAAAACCGCTTCCTCGCGCAGGGCGCGCACGTTGTCCACACCGTTGTTGGAGGCCGCGTCCAGCTCCACCACGTCCATGATCGTGCCCTCACTGATGCCGCGGCAGGCGGGGCATTCGCCGCAGGGGTTGCCGTTCACCGGGTGCTCGCAGTTGACCGCGCGGGCCAGGATCCGGGCACAGGTGGTCTTGCCGGTGCCGCGGGTGCCGATGAAGATGTAGGCATGGGAGAGGCGGTCGTTCTTCACCTGATTTTTCAGGGTCTCCGTGATATGCTCCTGCCCCACGACCTGGTCAAAGGTCTGCGGCCGCCACTTGCGGTATAAGGCCTGATACATAAACCGCCCTCCTTCTTGTTGTAATGTTATTGCCTGAAGGATATCATATCGTTTTTGAGGCAGCTTTGCCGGCTCAAAAACACCTTAAGACGAGCAAAGCGAGTCCTCGCGCCGACCAGGCGAGGCGCAGCAAACGCCTCGCGCGATAAGCGCGAGCATCTCGAATTTGAAACAATGTTTCAAAATCGAATAATATGGCTCTTGACAAGACTGCACACCCGGCTCCGAATCATGCGCTATGTCCGTTACGCCGGCAGCCGGCTCAGATCCGGCAGCCTCACGGCACAAGCCAAGCACCGCTTAATGCTGCTCGGTTCCCCGCCTGACATGGTTCACGGGTTGACCTTGCGCGAGACCGGATCGTCAACGCTGCTTACCGGGGTCAGACGACACAGAACACACCCTCGGCCGGGAATTCGTCCCTGCTATAGCGGATTGCAGGTTACAGGGCACCGCTGGCTCCCCAACTAGTGCAGCCTTGTC
>CAMKAP010000127.1 GCA_946410505.1 uncultured Clostridia bacterium | reverse complement strand
ACTGGTGCTTTTGTTATTCTGCGCTATTTTGCAACGCGCCCTTTGTGCGTTTTATTCGCCTCGACGCCAGGAGGCGTAGAGAACGGCGGCGGTGGCGATGGCGCAGAGGGCAGCGGCGGCGAAGAGCAGGACGAAGGGGAGCCCGGACAGCAGCCCCACATGGGGATTGAAAATGTCCAGGATCACCAGGACAATGAGCGCGAGCTGCAGCGAAATGCTCAGGTTGGGAAGAATGGCCCGGAAAAATTTCATGCGTCAGCCCTCCTGCAGGGGGGAAGAAAAGCCTTCCTCCGTGATATACAAAATGTCGCCCAGCTTGCGGTTGCCGCCGTTGGACTGGCGGCTGAAGCGCTGGTGGTTGAAGGTCATGACCGCGGAGCCGCCGCCGTCCAGATTGTACGCACAGGTGCAGCCCAGCTGCTCAAACACCGAAGCAAGCCCCGGCAGCAGCAGGCCGTGGGAATAGCCGTCCTGCCGGCCGTCCACCACCACGAAGCAGTAGTGGCCGGGCTCATAGTAGCCGACGGCACTGCGGGGATTGGGCTGGTTGACCGTGCCCTGGACGTTGGGGAAGCGGGTCAGAGCGTGGCCCTCCGCATCCAGCAGGGCGGGGCCGAACTGCCAGACCTGCACCGCGCCGTCGGCCAGGATTTGGTCCACATCGTAGCTGCCGCCGGGGATGGTCTCCATGCGGCCGTCGGAATAGAGCACGCAGATGTCCGCCCGGTTGACACCGGAGGAATAGATCTGGCCGTTTCGCATGATGAAGCCGCTCTGCTGATAGCTGTAGAAGTCGCCGCTGATGGCGAGGATGGCGTTGGCCTCCCGGTCCAGATCCATCATGTCCGCCGAGCTCCAGTACTGCAGCTCGCCGCCCACGGTGTGGGTCATGAAGTTCTCGGGCCGCGCCACGTAGATGTCCGCCACGTGGTAGACCGAGGTCCAGCCGTTTTCCTCCACGCTGTAGCTTTCGATGTTGATGGAGACTTCCGGGCTCGTATAGCTGTGGTCGGTGAGCACCGGGCTGTCGGTGAAATGCTCGGCAAACTTGATCTGCCAGGGAGTGCGGGTGTCGGGGGTAGGCTCCGGGGTGGGCTCCGCCGTCTGCTCCGGCACGGCCGCCGGCGCTTCCTCAATGTCTATAGGCTGCTCCGGCGCCTGGACGATGATCTGCTGCGTCTCCGGCGTCTGCACCGGGGCCGGGGCTGCCGTGACCGCCACAGCAGCGGGAGCGGAGCTGACCGCCGTGCGCTGCATGGCGGGGATAAGCAGCTTGAACACCGCGTAGAGTGCCAGGATCAGCGCCCCGACGATAAGATCCGACAGGATCACGCGCCAGAGCGGCAGATTCCGACGGCGCCGGCGCCGCGGGCGTTCAGGCGCTGCTGACGGTGCAGAAGCAAGATGAGATGGACTGTTTGCCATGATACACTCCTTGATGATTGATTCGGGAATCCCCGCTGGAGAGATGCAATCCAGAAAGGCTCAAAGCCCCAAAAGGGCGGGGAGACGGGAATAATCCCCGTCTGTGAGCTCAAAGCGCGCTTTCAGCACGGGATCATAGACGCCGGAGGTCTCGGTCTGCAAATAAAGGGCGTCCATACCCACCGCGTGGGCCACGGCCACGTCGCAATGCTGATCGTTGCCGACCATGAGGCATTCGGCGGGGTCGAGCGCATATGTGTCCAGGAGCCTGCGCATGATCTTCGGGCTCGGCTTTTTCACACGGGCATCCGAGGAAAGCACGACGCCGTCAAAGGCCTCCGCCAGTCCCAGCACGCGCAGTTCGGGCCGGGTGAAACAGGCCTGAGCATTCGAGAGCAGAAAGAGGCGCGCGCCCTGCTGCCGCAGGCCGGCGAACACCGGCTCCACCCAGAGATAGCGGCGCAGCTTTTTGAGCGACTGCAGCCGAAAAAACACGGCCGTCTCGTCTACGCGCCGTCTGTCGGGCCTGACGCCCTTTTCTTCATAGAGCGCGCGAAACACTTTTCGCAGCTCGATTTCATAGAGAGGATCCCGGTGCCGCTCCTGCTCCGCCGCGCAGAGGCGCAGATAGACCCGGCGCAGCTCGGGCGCGGTGTAGGGCGCGCCGTTTTCCCCGTAATACAGGGCCGTTTTCTCCCAGAGCGCGCGGCCGCGTTCATCGGTGTGAATGTCTGTCAGCGTGCCGTAGAGGTCAAAGAGATAGTTTCGGTAGGGCAGGCTCATTTCCCGCTGCCGTCCTTCGGCAGCACAAAGACGATGGGCTTCCCCTCACAGTATATGCGCCCGTCCTCCACGCGGACCGGGGCTCCGTCCAGCAGGTTCTCATAGACCCCGTCCGGGGCCTCCACAGGGACCGCGGCGCCGCGGCAGCGCAGGGAGAAAACGCCGAGCTTTCGGCTCTCGCTGTTTTCGCGGCCGAGGACGGCGATGTGGTTTTCGTCGTCTGCCTTGGCCCAGAAGGCGTCGTCCGCGCCGAGGACGCTGTGCTTCAGGTCCGAAAGGCGGCGCAGACGCGCGCTGATATCGCGCCCCGTGCGGTCGAAGACCTCCCGCTCGAAGAGGCTGGGCTGAAGGGTGCAGGAGAATTCCTGCCCCGCGTAAAGGAGCGTCGTCCCCTTGAGAAAGAAGAGCAGCGCTTCCCAGTTTTCCCTTGCGGACGCATCCTCCACCAGGGAGGCAAAGCGGGGCTGGTCGTGATTTTCAAGAAAGCGCATCTTGTTATAGTTGACGGGATATACAGCCTCCTGGAAATTGAGCTGATCCAGCCAGGCGCTCAGCGCGCACTCACCGCGCACATAGCGGTCGAAGGCCTCGCGCACGTCGTACTCATATTCCAGATCGAAAGCGTCAAAGGCCTCGGAGTCCCGGCAGGAATAGTAGCCCACGCGGCGCACATAGTTGCCGAAGGACTGGTGCACGGTCTCGGCCAGCCAGATGCAGTCCGGTCGGACACGCCTGACTATGGCGCGGGCCATCTTCCAGAACTCCACATTGACAAAGGAGGCCACGTCGCAGCGGAAGCCGTCCACATATTTGGCCCACATGCAGAGCGATTCGATCTGATAGTCCCAGAGGCCGGGGTTCGAGTAGTCCAGATCGATGACGTCGGCCCAGTCGCCGATCTTGTTGCCGACTTTGCCCTCGCTGTCCCGCCAGAAGAATTCCGGGTGCTCCCGCAGCAGCACGGAGTCGGGCGAGGTGTGGTTATACACCACGTCGATCATCAGCTTCATGCCGCGCGCATGGATTTCCTCGCTCAGGGCGATGAAGTCCTCCATCGTGCCGTAGGCCGGATTGGTCGCGCGGTAATCGCGGTTTGCGTAGGGGCAGCCCAGGCTGCCCTTCTTGCCCTTGACGCCGATGGGGTGGATGGGCATGAGCCAGACAATATCGGTGCCCAGAGCACGGATCCGATCCAGATCCGGGATCAGGGCACGGAAGGTCCCCTCCTCGGTGTGAGCGCGAAGATAAACGGAGTAGATGACCTGATTCTGCAGTTTGATGTCGGTATCGCGTGCCATTAGACGTCCTCCTTGTGCTCGCTTGCTTTCTCGTGTTTGCCGCCGCCCAGCGGGCGGAGACGGAAGCGGTTGAGATACTGCGGCACAGCGTTGCCGGGTCTCGCCTGCTGCTCCGCCCGCTCCTTTTCCTCCTCGGCCCGCCGCTCCTCCAGCTCCTTCATATAGCCCGCGGTGATGATGCCGGAGGGCAGGGCCACAATGGCGATGCCGAAGATGGAGGAGACAATGGCGATCAGGCGGCCGATGGTGGTGACGGGTGTAATGTCGCCGAAGCCGACAGTGGTCAGCAGCACGGTGGACCAGTAGACAGCCTCGAAGAAGTTGTTGAAGGAGTCGGGCTCGGCGTTAAAGATGATGAGCGCGGAAATGAGAATATAGCCCACGGCCAGGGTGCCCACCGCCATCAGCGATTCCTTGGAGCGGCGCAGCACATTGGCAATGATGCGCAGGCTCCGGGAGTAGCGCAGGGCCTTGAGCACGCGGAACACACGCAGCGCCCGGAACATGCGCAGGACGCGCAGCACCTTGAAGCCGCTGTTGAGCACCGTCAGACTCGGCAGGATTGAGAGCAGATCCACCAGCGCCATGAAAGAGAAAGGATAGCGCAGGAAGGACAGGGGTGAGGTATTTTTGAACTTATAGTCAGCGGTGGCCCAGCGCAGCAGATAGTCGGCGATGAAGATCACCACGCAGACCTTGTCCAGACCGTTGAGAAAAGGGGTCGTCTGCTTGAAGACCAACGGGATCAGGCTCAGCAGGATGCACAGGAGCATACAGCTGTCGTAGACGGCCGACAGCCGATCATCCTCCTCCGCGACCTCGATGATCTCGAAGATTCGTTTGCGGTTCATGACGACACCTCCAAAAGGCGGGAAATCGCTTGCTTTTTCCTGTTGCACGAACAAATGAATTATAGTCTCTCAGCGCGGTTGGTGTCAAGCGGCGGCCTCCGTGAAAAAGCGGCGCGGACCAGCCGGAAACAGTTGAAAAAGCAAGGGGGTGTGTGCTAAGATAAATCCATACGGAACCGGGCAACATTCTGTAAGGAGGGAATCAAATTGAGCGAAGAATACGCAAAAGAATTTGACGGCATCGTCGCCAAGGCGAAGGCCATTCAGAAGCCCATGCGCGTGGCGCTGGCCGGCGCGGATGTGGAAAACATGCTGCAGGGCCTCTTCGACGCCCAGGCCGATGGCTTTGTGGAGCCGATCCTGATCGGCAGTGAGAAGAAGATCCTGGCCATGCTGGAAAAGCTGGGCCTGCGGGATCGCAGCTATGAGCTGCAGCCCATCGACCGGGACGCCAACGCCGTCCAGTTCGCCATTGAAATGATCAACGCCGGCAAGGCTGACTGCCTGATGCGCGGCAACACCCAGACCCGCGATTTCCTGATGCCTGTGCTCAACAAGGCAAACCATCTCGTCAAGCCCGACGCGCTGGTGACCCATGTGGTATTCCTGAAGGTGCCGGATTACGGCCGGCTCCTCGCGATCTCGGACGTGACGCTGCTCATCAACCCCAGCGCGGACGGCCGCAAGGAGGTGGCCAAAAACATGGTCCGGGCGCTGAAGGTCTTCGGCGTAGAGAAGCCGAACATCGCGCTTCTGAGTCTGGTGGAAAAGCCCAGCTTCCAGATGCGGGACACGGTGGAGGACCAGACCATGGTGCGCGAGCATCAGTTCCGGCCCATCGCCGACTGCAACCTGGCCGGCCCCATCGCCTACGACCTGATCATGAGCAAGGAGGCCGCCCGCCTCAAGGGCTATGACTGCCCCTGGTGCGGCGAGTTCGACGGCATCGTGGTGCCGAACCTGATGAGCGGCAACCTGCTGGTGAAGGTGCTGCAGCGCAACGCAGGCGCCACCGGCTGCGGCATCCTGGTGGGGGCGAAGATCCCCGTCGCCATCTGCTCCCGCAGCGACGAAAGCGAGCAGGCCTACCTGTCTCTGGCCGCCTGCGCGGCCATGTGGGGCAGCGGGAAATATTTCGGGTAATTCAGTATACTATAATCTCCAACGCGTTCAGAGAGACAACGCGGCGCAATGCGCCCCCCTGTCTTTCTTTTCGGTACTTGCCCGAAAAGAAAGACAGCGCCGCGCGCCGGTGTAAGAAAGAAAAGGGCGCTGGGCAGAATGGGCAGCATAAGGACTGATCGCGGGTCGCCGCCGTCCGAATGTTGGCATACGCGGTGCGCCCGGGTGTCCGCTGCCGCTACGGTGTACAAATCGCAGCCCTCAGAAGCACCACACGGCGGCTCGACGCTCGGCAGTCACGCTTGTAAGGGCCGGCGTCCCCGACGGCCCGAAAAACACACTCGGAGAGCCGCGGCTTGGAGCGGGCTGCCGCATTCGTCAGGAGTACCGGGGAGCGGCAGCGGTATACGGAGCTACCTGCCACGCGAACCTGCTTTAGCGGCGACCCCGGATCTGCCCTTAGACTCCTCGATCAGGCAGAGGAGTCCAGAGGAATTGCGGGCCGCCGCTGCCGGTGGCAGAGGCAGGCGGCACGCAATTTCCGCA
>CAMKAP010000126.1 GCA_946410505.1 uncultured Clostridia bacterium | reverse complement strand
AATTTCAGCCGAGTTTTAAACCTATTCAAGGTTTTAAAATCGGCCGCTTCAGCGTGTCGGCACTTTGTCGGCACGCTGTAACCGCCGCAGTGAACCTGCGGCGGTTTTGTTTCAGTTGGAGAGCTTACTGGATGCCGACGATGCCGGCGCCGGTCTGCTCGTTGTAGGCGTCCACAGCGCCCGCCTGCAGGGCGGCCACCAGAGCCTGGATTTCGGGACGGCTCTCGTCACCGCGGCGGACGGCAATGATGTTGGCGTAGGTCTGGGCGGCGTCGCCGGAGGCGTCCTCAATGGCCAGGGCATCGGTTGTCTTGAAGCCGGCGCCCAGGGCGTAGTTGTAATTGATGACAGCCACGGTGCCCTCCTCGGAGTTTGCCAGCAGGGAAGGAACCGCGTCGGCCTGCACGGCCTGCACGTTGTAGCCCTTGGCGTCCACGATGTCGAGCAGGGTCACGCCGTTATCCACGGAAGCGCCGTCGGGCAGCTCCACAAGGCCCTCCTGCTGCAGCAGGAGCAGGGCGCGGGTCTGGTTGGAGTCGTCGTCGGGGACGATGATGGTGGCGCCGTCGGCAAGCTCCTTCAGATCGGTGACGGTCTGGCTGTAGATGCCGAAGGGCTCATAGTGAATGAGGCCGGCAGAGACCAGATCGGTGCCGTTCTGGGCATTGAAGCTGTTGAGGTAGGGAGTGTGCTGGAAGTAGTTGGCGTCCAGAGTGCCATCCTGCAGGGCGGTGTTGGGCAGCACATAGTCGTCATAGATCACGATGTCGAGCTCAATGCCCTGCTCGGCGAGAGCGGGCTTGACGATCTCCAGCAGCTCCGCGTGGGGCGTGGAGCTGGCGCCGACGGTGAGCTTGACAGCCTCGGGAGCGGCAGCCTCTTCCGCAGGGGCGGCTTCCCCGGCAGCGGGTGCAGCCTCGGTGGCGGCGGGAGCGGCGTTTCCGCAGGCCGCGAAGGTGAGAAGGACCAGGGCGGCAATGAGAGTGAGTGCAAGAGTCTTTTTCATTTTGTTGTTCCTCCTGTAATTTTATTGCTTTGCTCTTTTATCGGTGCGGTGCGCGATGGCGGTACCGACCTCCTGAATGATCTGAACGATCAAAACAGTCAGAAAAACACAGATCCAGGTGATGTCCGGGTTAAAGCGCTGATGGCCGTAGCTGATGGCGATCTGGCCGAGGCCGGTGCCGCCGATGGTGGCCGCCATGGCCGAGTAGCCCAGAATGGTGACCATGGAGATCACGGCGCCCAGGATCAGAGAGGGTTTGGCCTCCGGCAGCAGCACTTTCCGAACGATCTGGAAGTTGGTGGCGCCCATGGCCTGGGCTGCCTCGATGACGCCGGCGTCTACCTCTTTGACGGAGGATTCCACCATGCGGGCGATGTAGGGCGCGGCGGCGATGACCAGCATAACGATCATGGCCTTGTTGCCCAGGGAGGTGCCCACCACGAACTTTGCCACCGGCAGCATGGCCACCATCAGGATGATGAAGGGAATGCTGCGGAAAAAGTTGACGATCACGCCCAGCACCCGGTTGAGCCAGGGAATGGGATGGATGCCGCCCTTGTCGGTGACCGTGAGGATCACGCCCAGGGGCAGCCCGATGCCATAGGAGATGGCGGTGGAGAGAAGGGTCATATAGACGGTTTCCCAGATGCCCTTCTGGATGAGTCCCGCGTTCCAGAGCTTGTAAAACATATCAGACAGCATATCTCAGTTTTCCTCCCGCCATTCCACCGGGCTGTTTTTCAGCCAGACCAGGATCTTGTCCGCCTGCTTGGGATCGGCGGGAAGCTCAATGATCATATGGCCGTAGATGACGCCCTCAAATTCCTTGGTATCGGCAAAAAGAATGTTGACCGGAGCCTGGCACTCCAGCACCATGTTGGAGATCACCGGCTCCTGGGAGTAGCTGCCGTTGAAGGTGATGCGGATGTGGCGCCCGCCCTTGGTGTCCAGGGCCGCCCGGTCGCGCGGGATGATCAGATCCCTTGCGATCTGGGACTGGGGGGAGGTAAAGACTTCGCTGACCTTCCCCTCCTCGGCAATGCGGCTGTGGTCGATGACGGCCACCCGGTCGCAGATCTGGTCGATGACCTTCATCTCATGGGTGATGACGATGATGGTCACGCCCATGTCCCGGTTGATCTGCCGCAGCAGGTCCAGGATGGCGCGGGTGGTGTTGGGGTCCAGAGCAGAGGTGGCCTCGTCACAGAGGATGTATTTGGGGTCCGTGGCCAGGGCGCGGGCGATGGCCACGCGCTGCTTCTGTCCGCCGGAGAGCTGGGAGGGATAGGAGTCCGCCCGGTCGGCGAGGCCCACGATCTTCAGCAGCTCCCGCGCTTTTTTCTCCGCCGTCTTCCGGTCAACCCCGGCGATCTCCAGCGGGAAGCATACGTTTTTCAGGACGTTGCGCTGCTCCAGCAGATTGAAACTCTGGAAGATCATGCCGATGGAGCGGCGCAGGAGCAGCAGCTCCTTCCGGGGGAGCTTTGTGAGATCCTTCCCGTCCACCAGCACCTGACCGGAGGTGGGCACCTCCAGGAGGTTGATGCAGCGCACGAGAGTGCTCTTGCCGGCACCTGAGAGGCCGATGATGCCGAAAATCTCGCCGTCCAGGATGCTGAGATTGATGTCCTCCAGGGCGTGGATCTCTTTGTCCGGCGCGGAATAGGTTTTGCACAGATGCTTCAGTTCGATCATGGTTTAGGTCTGTCTTTCTGAAAGAATAATGATTCCGCTCAGCCCCTCTTACAGGGGGAGGCGCAGTCCAAAACAAAAAGCCGGGAGGCGAGCTCACTCGCTTCCCGGCCGGATGATTTCCAATCATTCAGATGGCTGTGAAACTGGGCGAACCGCATTTTTGCGCGCACATCATCATGCGCATGCCGCACATGCACATCTCAGCCATCATCATCTTGCTGTTGATGTTAGCCACAGACGGTCCGCTCCTTTCAAAGGATGGGCATACTATAGTCCTTTTGCCTGGTTTTGTCAATTGAACCGGCGGAAAATCAGACAGATAAATGAATACGCTCCCTCTCGGGAGCGTATTCTTGTGCATTTTGCTTTGCTTCGTTAGAGCGTTACTGCAGCTTCTCCAGGTACTCGACGATGCGGCCGACCGTGTAGAGCTGGGCGGCGTCTTCGTCGGAGATGGCGATGCCGAATTCATCCTCCAGGGACATGATGAGCTCCACCACGTCCAGAGAATCGGCGCCCAGATCGTCGATCAGGTTGGTCTCTGCGGTGATGGTCTCGGGGTCCAGCTCGAACTGCTTGGCGAGCGCGTTTCTGACTTGCTCAAAAATCATTGTGTTACCTCCGATGTGCTGTGCACATAGTGCAAATGTTTTTTGGAGATCAGGCCCACTCGCGGCTCTGCGGCTTGCTGCCGGCAGGCGTTTCGGGCTTGACGTAGGAGACTACGACGCGGCGGTTGGGCTCCACGCCGGTGGAGCTGGTGGTGACGCCCTCGTAGTTCTGCAGAGCGGTGTGGATCACATGACGCTCGTAGGAATTCATGGGCTCCAGGGCCATGCTGCGCTTGTACTTAATGGCCTTCTCCGCCATCTTCTCTGCCAGACGGGCCAGAGACTCCTCCCGCTTGCTGCGGTAGTTTTCGGCGTCCACGCTGATGTGCAGATGCTTCTCGCTGCCGCGGTTGACAGCGTAATTGGTCAGGTGCTGAATGGCGTCCAGTGTCTCGCCGCGGCGGCCGATGATGGCACCCATGCCGCTGCCGGAGAGGTTGACGCTGATGCCGCCGTTTTCGCGCTCGCTGATGTCGATGTCGGCCTTGATGCCCATGCGATCCAGAAGCCCCGTCAGAAAGCTGCGGATGGCGGCATAATCGGCGTTCTCATCGACGACGGGGGCGGCAGCGGGCGCAGGGACGGGCGCAGGGGCTGCGGCCTTCGGCGCCTTGGGGGCAGGGGCAGGCGCAGGGGCGGGCGCCTCGACAACGGGCTCGTCCTCGGCCTCATAGCTGACACGCACGACGGCGGGAGAGGCGCCGATGCCCAGGAAGCCGGTCTTTCCGAATTCCAGGATCTGCACGGATACATCGTCCCGGCTCATGCCCAGCTCGGCCAGCGCGGCGGCGACGGCATCGTCCGGCGTTTTTCCGGTCTTTTCCAGATATTTAAGCATGCAAATTACTCCTTCTTTTCCTCGACGGCGTCGTTGACAGCGGTATCGACCAGCACTTCTTCGGCTTCCGCCACGCTGTAGTCGATGGCGTCGGCGCCTTCGGAGGCCTCGGCGGCAGCCAGAGTTGCGGCCTCGGCATTCTCGGGATTGGTGAAACGATCGGGAACGTAAGCCCGGCCGCGGGCATAGCGGCGGTTGCCAACCTGGGAGGCGGGCTTCTCCGCCTCGGCGATGCCCAGACGTTCGCGGCGCGCGGCGCGGTCGGCCCGGTCCAGGGCGGCCTTGCGCTCGGCGGCCTTCTGCTTTTCGCCGGCCTGCAGCTTCTTCTTGCTGGTGTTGGTGTTGACCTCGGTTTTGCCCTCGGCCTTCAGGCGCTCGGTCTCGGCGCGCTTCTCCTCCAGCTCCTTCTCACGGGCGCTGCGCAGGGCGGCGCGCTCGGCCTCCTCCACAGCCAGTTGCTTCATGAAGACCTTGGTGAGGATATAGTCGCGGGCCATGCCGAAGATGCTGTTGGCGATCCAGTAGATGCCCATGGCGGCGGGCATGACGAAGCAGATCCAGATGGACATGAGCGGCATCATCAGGTTCATGCTGTTCATGGTGGCCTGGGCCTGGGCGTCCTGACCGGTGGTGGGGTTGATCTTGGTGCTCAGCTTCATGCTGGCCCAGGAAAGGGCGGCGGAGATGAAGGGGATCAGGAACAGACCGAGGGCCGGCCCCCACACGGAGGCGTCACTCCAGTCGGTGTTCATGAAGAAGTTCCACCTGGGCTGATCACCCAGATTGAGCCCCAGGAAGCCGAAGTCGATGTTGATGAGGTTGGGATCCAGCTTGTCCGCGAGACCGGCGGTGACGGCGTCCCAGTTGGCGTGGGTCAGCTTGGTCAGCTCGATCTCGTAGTAGGCGCTGGCGCGCCCGGTGGCAGCGGTGTAAAGACCCTTCTCGATGAAAAAGTCCTGAAGCACGGTCACAAAGTCCTTGGCCACGAACATCATGCGGGTCAGGGGCTGGCGGACGACACTGTACAGGGCAATCAGGATGGGGAAGGGGATAAGGGACCAGAGGCAGCCGGACATGGGGTTGACGCCCTCCTCGCGGTAGAGCTTCTGCATCTCGGCGTTGAGCTTCTGGGGGTTGCCCTCATGGCGCTTCTGCAGCTCCTGGATGCGGGGCTGCAGGCGGGTTTGGCGCATCATGCTCTTCTTGCTCTTGGCCATGAACGGTGTCATGATGAGGTTTACGGCCAGAGCGAAGAAGATCAGCGCGATGCCATAGTTGTGGGTCAGGTTATAAAACCATACCATCAGCTTGGCAAAAGGCCAGGTAATGATTTCCCCGAAAGACATAGTGTACTCCTCTAAAAAAAGATGGGGTTGTCTCCGTACTCAGGGTACGGGATCGTAGACGCCGCGCTTCCCATGGTAAAAGGGATGGCAGCAGCAGATGCGGCGCAGGGCCATCCAGCCGCCCTTCAGGGCGCCGTATTTTTCGATGGCCTGGATCGCATAGCGGGAGCAGGTGGGCATAAAGCGGCAGCAGGGCTGCCGTGCGGGCGAGATGTGCCGCTGGTAAAAGCGGATGGCGGCGATCATGAGCTTTTTCATGGCTCGGCCTCCTGTAAAAGACCCAGCTTGCCGCAGGCGCGCAGAAAAGCCTTCTCCAGCTCGCGGTACTCCGCCTCTACACAGCGCGTGCGGGCGACCACCACAATGTCCCAGCCCTTTTTCAGCTTCGGGGAATTGAGGCGGACGATCTCCCGCAGGCGGCGGCGCACCCGGTTGCGGACCACGGCATGTCCGAGCTTGACGGACACGGTGTAGCCCAGCCGATTGACGCCCTCGCGGTTGCGGCGGCAGTAGACCACCAGCCAGGGGTTGACCGCGCTTTTGCCTTTGGCGTAAAGGCGGCGGAAGTCGCTGTTCTTTTTTAGCGTATAACGGACCTTCA
>CAMKAP010000125.1 GCA_946410505.1 uncultured Clostridia bacterium | reverse complement strand
ACATCCTCAACAGCCGTCTGCTGCGCAAAAAGGTCTGCGAGGATCTGGGCATCTCCTCCTTTAACGCTACCGCCAGCGCCAACGTGATTCAGGGCACCAACCTGATGACGCTGCAGGTCACGGCGGACTCTCCCTGGAACACCTACCGCATCATCCGCTCCATCATGAAAAACATCGGCGGCCTGACCCAGTATGTATCGAATGACATGGTGATGGAGGTACTGCAGGAGCCGCCCGTCCCCACGGGCGCCGATGCATCCTTTTCCGCTTTCGATGAAACGCAACAGGCTTTCTTTGTTACTTTTCTTTCATGCGTCCTTGTCTTTATGTATCTCTCGTATGTGAAAGCGACCATAAAGAGCGAAAAGGACATGGAGGACAAGCTGGACGCCAAGAGCATCGGCATGGTCTACTATGACCCCACCTATCGCTCCCTGGGCGCCCTGCTCCGCCGGGAGAAGAACCGGCATATCATCACGGATCTCTCCGCCCCCTTTGAATTTGTGGAGCGTTATAAGAAGATCAGCGCCAACATCTCCGCCAAGGCGCAGCAGTCCGGCGCCAGGATCATCCTGGTCACCAGCCTTCGGGAGCACGAGGGTAAATCCACGGTTTCGGCAAACCTTGCTCTGTCCCTGGCCCAGCAGTCCTACTCCGTGCTGCTGATCGACGGCGATATGCGCAGACCCACCCAGAACCATATCTTCCTGAAGGCGAAGGACAAGCTGGAGCACTCTCTGGTGGACCTGCTGCAGGGGAAGGCCAGCATGGCCGAGGCCCTTCGCTACGACGCCGAGCGCGGCATCCGGCTGCTGCTCAACGACAAAAACTACCCCAACTCCACGGACATCGTCTCTTCTCCCATGATGGAGAAGCTCCTCAACGTGGCCTCCAAGCATTTTGACTACGTGATCATCGACTCGCCCCCCATGTCTCTGATGGCGGACGCCGAGGTCCTGGCGGACAAGGCGGATCTGAGCGTGCTCGTGGTGCGCTACGACCACTCCCTGGCCCCGGAGCTCAACGACGCCATCGACTCCCTGCGCGACTGCCGTGCGGAATTTGCCGGCTGCGTCCTCAACGAGGTACGGACCATGCCCGGCATGCGCCACACCGTCGGCGGTTACGGCGGCTACGGGCGCTACTCGCACTATCGCCGCTACGGCGACTACAACGCCTACGGCCACTACGCCACCCAGAGCAGCGACAGCGGGAGCGAGCGGAAGAGCCGCAGGGACAGCGGCGACTCTCAGAGCCGGCGTGAGGCCTCTCGCAGCGGCGGCAGAACGGCCGGACGCAGCGGCAGAGAAAAGAGAAACAGCGCCCCGGCGGACGCGGTGATGCCCGAGATCGTTGATGGAAATGAAAAACAGGGAGGTGAGCAGGTATGAATGAAAGCGTTCCCGTAAAAACTGGAGAAGTGGAACAACTGGACATCGTATCCTTCCTGTTCGACGCCCTGCATCGCCTGCGCAGCTTCTGGTGGATCATCCTGTTGCTGACGGTCCTTTTCGCCGGCGCCTTCTATTACCGCTCCAGCGTGAGCTATGTGCCGAACTACGTGGCGGAGAGCACCGTCTCGGTGGAGATCATCAACGGCGGCACCTACTCCAATCAGAACACCGCCCGCCAGATGGGCGTGGTCTTCCCCTATATCCTGACCAGCGGCGCCCTGTCCGACGTGATCTCCAGTGATCTGGGGACGGACGGCGTGCCCGGCTCCATCTCGGTCAACGCCATCGAGGGCACAAACCTGCTGACCATCTCCGTAAGCGGCAGTGATCCGGAGATGACCTACCGGGTTTTGCAGTCGGTGCTGAAAAACTACCCCGAGGTGGCCCAGTACGTGGTGGGCCAGACCAAGCTCACGGTCATCGACGACAGCGGCGTGCCCGGTGATACCGGCAGAGAGTCGGTGCTGCGCGGCTCGGCGACAAGAGGTGCTGCGGTGGGCTTTGTGATCGGCCTGGTGCTGCTGATCCTGTATACCATCAGCTCCCGCACGGTGCGCACAGAGGAAGACCTTCGCGCACTCTTAAACGTCACCTGCCTCGGCACGCTGCCCGTCTGCAAGAAGAAAAAGCGCAGCCGCAATGTGAGCAGGGAAATCAACATCCTCTATGACACCAATCAGGGCGAGTATATCGAGTCCATGCGTCTGATCCGCACCAGGCTGGAGCGCCAGATGGGCGACAAGCAGGTGCTGATGGTGACAAGCTCCATTCCCGGCGAGGGCAAATCCACGGTGGCGGCCAACCTGGCCGTGTCCATGGCGAAGAAGAACAAGCGCGTCGTGCTGGTGGACTGCGACCTGCGCAACCCCACCCAGGGCAAGATCTTCAACCTTGAGGGCGGCAACCCCGGCCTCGTGTCCGTGCTGACGGGCAAGGCTGCCCTGAGAGACGCGCTGGTGGAGATCAGCGACAAGGGCGTCCCTCTGGGGCTGACGCTGCTGCCCGGCAGCGACAAGGAGTCCCGCCTGGTGGAGATCATGGGCAGCGAGGCCATGAGTCAGATGGTGGAGGAGCTGAAGAAGCATGCGGACGTAGTCATCCTGGATACGCCGCCCTCCGCCATGCTGGTGGACGCCACGCTCCTGGCTCGCCATGTGGACGGCGTGGCCTATGTGGTGATGAGCGACTTTGCCAAGCGCCGCTTCATTTATAAGGGCATGGAAGAACTGAGCAACAACGGCGTGCCCATTTTCGGCTGCATCCTCAACGGCGGCAAGAGGCGTTCCGGCCGCGGCTACGGCTACGGCTACTACGGCTACGGCTACGGTTACGGCTCCAAGAGCAAATCCTGAGCCGGTGGCTTTCGGCAAAAGAGGTGTGAGAGAAGATCAAAAGGGAACATGACAATAAGCGGGGCCGGGCGAGGAAGAAGCGCTCGCCGCTGCTGGTGGTCCTGTTTATCTTCCTCCTGCTGGTGCTGGCTTCGACGCTGGCGATCGGCTGGGTGATGAGCCACAGCCTCAACCGGATCGGACGCGTGGACCTGGAGAAGGAGCAGCAGAGCTGGGTCGCGCCGGAAGAGGTACAGCAGAGCGAAACGGCGGAGGCTCCGTCCGGGGAGACTGAGAGCGCCCCGGAGCTTTCTTGGACCCGGCCGGAGGTAAAGGAAAAGAGCCCGAACATCCAGAACATCCTGCTGATCGGCCAGGACCGGCGCCCCGGCGAGGGCCGCGCCCGCTCGGACAGCATGATCCTCTGCAGCTTCAACACGGATACCGGCAAGATCACATTGACCTCCCTGATGCGCGACATGTACGTGCCCTTCCCGGGCGATTATATCGACAACCGCATCAACGCGGCCTATCCCATCGGCGGGATGAGCTTCCTGGACCAGCTCATCGAGGAGGACTTCGGCGTACACATCGACGGCAATGTGGAGGTGGACTTCGACGGCTTCAAGCAGGCAATGGATCTGATCGCGCCTCTTGAGATCACGCTGAAAGACAACGAGGCGTGGTTTATGAACAAGGGCGGCGGCTGGACGCTGCGGACGGGGGTGAATGCGCTTAACAGCGAGCAGCTTCTGTTCTATTCCCAGATGCGCTATGTGGGGCACTCCGACTGGGAGCGGACCGAGCGGCAGCGCAAAGTGCTGCAGGCCGCCTTCGAAAAGGTTCGGGGTCTGAACGTCCGGGAACTGACCGAACTGGCCGACGCCATGCTGCCAAACTTTACCACCGATCTGACAAATCCGCAGATCCTGCGTTATATTTACCTGCTCGTCACCCGGCATATGAGCATTGGGGAGACCCACCGTCTGCCGGTGGACGGCACTTACAGCGAACAGAGCATCCGCGGTATGGCGGTGCTGGTCCCGGATCTGGAGCAGAACAGCGCCTATCTCCATGCGTGGATCTACGGCGGCTGAGCGAGAGCATCCGCTGTCCGTTGACAAAGAGCGCTGTGATTGCTATAATTCTCTTGAAATAAGCGCAAAGGAGCATTTGAAAAATGAAACGTCTGATTGCGATCCTTCTGATTGTTCTTATTTTCGCGAGCTTCTCTGTGACGGCCTATGCCGCCTACAACAGCAACCAGGGCGGCAATCACGCCCCGTCCGGCGGCGGCAGCTCCTCCGCTCCGCAGACCGGCTCCGGCATCGTGCTGGCGCTGGCGGCCGTGGCCTGCGGCGCTGGCGGCGTGTTCGCCTATTCCCGTAAGCAGAGCAAATAAGGCCGGTCATGCGCGATAAGAAAAAAATGTATCGTACGATCAGCATCGTCAGTTTTTTGGTGATGCTGATCTCGCTTATTGCCCTTGCCGGCATCTTTATGCTCTATCGCTGGTCGGACGGGCAGTATCAGGAGCTGGCCAGACTCGCCAGAGGCATCCGCGCGGAGCTGACCGAGCGCACGGAGGCTCCTGTGAGCGTGCCGGAGGAAGCGCAGCCCGAGAGCACGCCCGTTGTGCCGGTAGTGCCGATGATACCGGAGGAGAGCCCGGAACCGGAGCTTGCGGCAATCCCGGTGGACTTTGACTATCTGCGGGAGATCAATCCGGACATCATCGCCTGGATCCTTGTGGACGGGACGGAGATCGACTACCCCGTGCTGTACGACAGCACGCAGGAGCGCTTCTACCTGAGCCACAACTATGCCGGGGCCTATACCATGTACGGCTCCATCTTCATGCTCTCCGAGTGCCGGCGGGACTTTGCCAATTTCAACAGCGTCATTTACGGCCACAACATGCTGGACGGGCGCATGTTCGCCCAGCTTCACCGCTTCGAGAAGCAGGACTTTTTCGATGCCCACGACAGCATCCTGATCTATACCCCCGACCGGGTGCTGGAGTACCGGATCTTTGCCGCGTACATGACCGACAAGCTCAACCAGATCGTGAACTTTGACGACGCCACCCCGGAGACCCGACAGGCCTATATCGACCGGATCTTCTCCCATGAGACGCGTGCCATCTTCCGCGAGGGCGTGCGCGTGACGCCGGACGACAGGATCGTGACGCTCTCCACCTGCATCGGCAATCCCGCCAACCGCTATCTGGTGCAGGGAGTGCTGGTGAGCGAGCAGCCGGGCGTTTTCGTACCGCAGAGCGAGGAGAACCATGCAGGATAAGTCAGAAGAAGCCGTGCAGCCCGCAGCGGCGGAAGAAAAACAGAAAAAGAGCAGCCCGGAGCGGACGCTGGCCATCGTGCTGGCCTCCGTTGCCGGGCTGCTGGTCTTGCTTGTCGTGGCGGCGGGGGGCTTTCTGCTCTATTCCCGCTCGCTGCACGGGGGCATGTTCTCCGCGCGCAGCTCCGAGGGCATGCGGCAGCTGCGTGAGCAGCAGGCCGCGGCCGCGACGCCGGAGCCCTCGCCGACGCCGATCCTTGCGGATATCGACGCCGACTGGATCGACAGCGAGGGCCGCGCCTGGCGCTATAAGGACAAGGTGGTGACCGTGCTGCTGATGGGCGTGGACTACATGTGGCAGCGGCAGCACTGGAAGGCGGGAATGACCTTCAACGGCGGCAACGCGGACGTGCTGGCGCTGGCAGTCATCGATCTGGAGCGGGAGAGCCTGCATGTGCTGTACATCCCCCGCGACACCATGTGCGATGTCATGGCGGTGGATCAGGACGGCAATTACGAGGACACCCTGTATACCAACATCTCCACCGCCCACAGCTACGGCGACGGCGGGGAGCTGAGCTGTGAGCTGACGGCGCAGGCGGTGTCGAATCTGCTGTACGGCGTGCATATCGACCGCTATGCCTCGGTGAATATGGACGCGGTCAACGTCATCAACGCGCAGCTGGGCGGCGTGGAGATCACGCTGGACCGGGACTACCCGGAGATCGACCCCGCCCTGACGGAGGGGCGGACGGTGCGCCTGAGCAACTGGCTGCTGCAGCGGATGCTGCGCTACCGGGACAAGCGCGAGATCGACGGCGCTTATGACCGCGGCGTGCGGGATATGAAGGTCCTTCGCGCGATGTTCGAGCAGTTCAAGGGCATGGCGAAGGAGGACCCGGGCGTGACGCTGGAAATGGTCAAGGCGCTGGACGGGTATCTGAGCACCAACCTGACCCTGGATGAGATCAGCTTTCTGGCGCAGCGGGTGCTGACGATGCCGCTGGGCGAAAAGCCGCTGGTGAGCCTCAGGGGCGAGAACCGGGCGGGGGAGCAGTACGTGGAGTTCTACCCGGACGAG
>CAMKAP010000124.1 GCA_946410505.1 uncultured Clostridia bacterium | reverse complement strand
CTCAGCCCGTTGTAGTTCCCTGATCGCTCTTGGTATGGTATAATTGGCGGCTGGTCTCCGGGGCCTACAAGCACGTTGTAGTTCCCTGATCGTTCTTGGTATGGTATAATCGTACAGCGGCAACATGGAGCTGTTTGAGGGTTGTAGTTCCCTGATCGTTCTTGGTATGGTATAATGATTCACCTCGCCGAGCGTTACGCGCCCCTGTTGTAGTTCCCTGATCGTTCTTGGTATGGTATAATAGACGATCTCAAAAGCCTTCTCTATCAAGGGATAGAGAAGGCTTTTGCTTGTAAAAAAATATGGGGAGTCAGAATATGGAGAGCTGTTCGCACTGAAAAGATTCGTCCGCCTGCGTCAGTTTTCCCAGCAGGATCTCCATGGCGGAGAACTGTTTTTCCGTCACCACCAGCATCCGGATCGACCCGTTTTCCGGCAAATTCGCCTTCAGGCGGTCCCGGTGCTTGCCGACCGCGTCCACGCCATTGCACACGCGGCAATAGACGGAATACTGCAGCATGAAATACCCATCCTTCAGCAGAAAATCCCGAAAGCGCGCGGCCCGGCTCCGCTCCGGTCTTGACGGGCAGATCGAAAAAGACGAGGATCCTCATAAACCTATTCATAGCGGTGCTGTTTCAGCTCGCAGAGTTCCGGAAAGCCATCGTTCAGCTCCTTTTCTGTGTGAAAGGCAGGCGCGGCTCCTTTTCTACCCGGTGCACCTCGCCCAGCACGTCCACGCTGCATTTTTCCAGCTTCTCCAGCGTCTTGATGCCCAGGCTTTTTACCTCGTAGCTGTTGTCGTGATTGCGGCAGGCGATGCTCGCCACGGCGATGCCTGCGCTGATATAGTACAGCAGTTCTTCCTTGACGGTCACGCTCTCGGGCAGCTTGCTCTCCGCGTTCACCCGGCTCAGCTTGAGACCGCTTTTATGCGCTACACGGACTAAATCATTGGGATAGAGAGAAAATACAAAGTCCTCCTCACGCATGGGTTTCCATTCGTTATAGGGCTTTCGCTGCACGCAGGCCAGATTGGGCAGCTCGGATTTGAGCGTGTCCGCCACGTAGACGGGGACGAAGTAATAGCCCTCGCCCTCCACGTGAAAGACGTCGATGCGCACCATGGAGTCGTTGTCGGCCACGCCCTTCCCGCCGTGGACCGGGACGTTCAGCGTGCTCGGCTCGCAGAGCTTGACCTTCTTCACCAGCGGCCCGGGCGTACCGTCACGCCTCGGCTTGTAAAAGGGTTCGGCAAAGGCCTTCGCGCCGTTCCCGCCGAAGGCGGCGAGCCGATCCCGCAGCGCCTCGTACAGCAGGCGGTCACTCTCCGGGTTGTAGTAGTTCTCGATCGCGCCGTTTTTCAGTCTCAACTCGCTCAGCGGGCGCTTGACGACCACGCAGCCCTCCCCCAGCGTCTTCGGGCTCTTGACCGTGTCCTTGTGCGCGGGGCCGCTCACCTTCCGCCGCGGCATCCGTGAGACAAAGAGCGGTCCCGGCAGCGGTCTCCCGCTTTCGAAATAAAAGGGGATTTTCAGCTCCTGAATCACTCTGGCCGGGTCGCGGCTCAAGCGTGCCTCCAGCTCCTTCCGGAACAGGGGCCAGGGATAGGGAAACTCCCGCAGCACCTCGCCGGTGCTCGCGTCGACCGCGAGGCTACCGCTCTCCGTCTGCATGTAGCGGCACTCGCGGTAGGCCGCATAGCGGGAAAGCTGCTGGATCATGCCGTTCGTCGTACAGGCGATGACCAGCGCGTCCACCGCGTGATGCATATCGCCGTCCGCGCGGTTTTTGTTGATGCCCCAGCGCTTGCGCAGATAGGAGGTCACGCTGCCGTTGACGGCGCTCACCCGTTTGCGGCGCGGGGATTCGGCAAAGGTCAGGTGGTCGTTGATGTAGTTCATCAGGAAGCGGGCCATGGTCTTGGTATCCTGGAGGTTGCGCTCCTTGAACTGTGCCTCGTCCTCCGGCGTGATGCGCTCTTTCAGGAGCTTCTGCCGTTTGCGCCAGTCGCGCACGCTGCCGTTGACCCAGACGATGAAGTCCTCCCGCCGCTGCCCGGTCAGATACTGGAGAGGCAGGCGATTGCCCTTGTTTCGGTTTTCCTCCGTCAGCACCAGCACCTTGTTGCGGTAGCTGTCGTCAAAGGACAGGCTGTAGGGGATGATGTGATCGACCTCCGCGTAGTTCGGCTCGAACAGACGCTCCATCGAGATGGGCTTCTGCGAATAGGCGCAGACGCCGCCCTGCTCCTCGTAGAGCTTGAGCTTGACAAGATCCAGTCCTCCGGCGTTGACCACGCCGTACTCGCCGCGGATGCGCTGCATGATCCGCTCGTTTTTCGCGCGGTTTTCTTTCATCTCCTTTTCGAGGGACTTCCGTTCGCTGAAATCTTTGGCCATTTCCCGCGCAAGCTCGATGTTCAGGAAAACCGGGCTCTCCCCATAGCGGCGGATAATCGCGTTGAGCACCTTCACCGTCTGCGAGACTGCACGCCGCACAACCGGGCTTGTGATATCGGCCAGGTCATCCTCCGTCGGGTGCAGGAAGCGGCTGCGCTCGCCCTCTTCGTGCGCTCTGAAAGCGAATCCGGCGGCCGCGCAGGCCTCATTGTAGTTCATCCCCTGCTCCAAAAAGGGGATCAGCTTCCGACAGGCCTTGACTGAGATGTGCCCGGTCTTGGAAAAGCTGCACCCCAGCAGGTTCTCGATATCGCAGGGTTCGAATCCGGCCTTTTCCAACTCTCCGCGTATGCGCTCCTCCGCCTTGTACAGCGTCAGGATCGTTCCGGCGGCGTCCCGCTGCTCCTGCGTCAGCAGGGCGAAGCGTCCCTTTCCGTTGCGGTCAATCGCGGTGCGCATCGCGTGATAGGCTTTCAGGTGGTTGAACTTTTCTTTCTTCTCGGCGGTTTCCGGATCCTTCTCTGTGCGGTAGGGCACAGCGTTGAAGCGATATTCCGGCGCAATCGCAAGTGCCTTGCGAATCCTTGCAAAATCAACCGACGCGCTCTCGTGCGCCAGCCGGATCAATACATGCCGCTGCTCGTCCGTCAGGGCAATGCTCTCTCCATTCCTGAGCAGGCGGATATGGTTGACCTTCTGCAGCAGGCTGAAATACTCAAAAGAATACGTCGCCCGAGCCGCCCTGGGTTCCTCAGCATAGAAGGTGCATCTGCCGATCATCCGCTCGATCTGGCTGCCTCCATAGGGGCTGTTCCCACCGGGGCCCTCGTCAAAGGATCGCTGGCTGAGAAGGATTTCCAGATAGGCGTGCTCCAGTTTTTCCGAGGCGAAGGAATTGCCGCAGCGGCGCTGCGACGCAAAGATCTGCCGCGCCTCCGCTTCGACCATGTCACGGCTGATCGTGGTCAGATATTCCCCGCCTTTGTTCCGCTTTTGCCGGGAAAAAGCCTCGTCCCGGAGCAGCATCTCGCCCGCTGTGCGATAGCCCTTCTCCTCCATCCGGCGCAAATTCGCGGCCACCGCCTCCAGGATCTTGCCGTCCTCCTGCGCGGAGGCCGTCTTGCGATTGGAGCGGAAGCCTCGCCGCTGGGCAAGATGAAGAAGGATGCGGGAAAAATCCGTACGTGTCACCGCTTCGTCAAGCGCGCGCACCCGAAGGACATAAATGTCTTCCAGTCGGCCCTCGAACAGGCGGGCAAGCTCCTGCTCACTGAGCAGCCCTTCGCGTACCAGCAGCTGGCGTATCCTTTCGTTTCTGTGCCGATGTCGGCGCAGGCGGCGGCGCGCGCTTCTCGCCTCCCGTCTGGGCGCAGCCAGGGATGCGCCTGTTTTCGGCTGCTCCGCAGCGTCAAAAATGCGCGCGCCCATGTCCATGATACCGCACGGCTTTTCGTCGGTGTCCAGCGCGACCACCGCCCAGCCGACAGACGTGATGCCGATATCCAGCCCAATCCCGTAAGAGTTCATTTTTCCGCCCTCCGGTGAAATGAAATGATTAAAAATATTATATCTCTTTTTTCTTGCTCTTTCAATTGTATAGATAGAGATAGCGCCCCGTAAAACGGGGCGCTAGAGCTCTTCGGTTTACTACCTTATTGCAGTAACCTGATCGTTCTTGGTATGGTATAAGAACATTGGTATTGTACCACGATCCGCCAGAAATGGCAAGTGCTGTTTGTATGGCCTCTTCCTCTTTTAATCTCATTAATCGCGTTGACTTGTATTTGGCGCACTGTTAAAATAGAAGCAGAAGCAGAAGTAAGCCGGCCGGCCCGCCGACGCGGGCCCTGATTCAAGGAAAAGGATGTGATACAGATGCAGCTAACCCCCCAGCAGCAGGCCATGCTGGACGGCAAGGAAGGCGAGATCATGGCCAAGATCGTCAAGACCCTGGTCATGTATGGCGAGGCCTTCGGCGCCGAGCGCATGGTGCCTGTCACAAGCAAATACGGCCACACGGTAATCTCCTTCGGACTGGAGGTCATGAAGCCGGTCTACGATCTCTATGACAAGCTGATAGAGGCCGGGCTTCCCGAGGGCCAGAAGTTCACCGCCGACCCCAAGCCCCTGGACCCGAAGGTCCCCTCTTCCCTGCTGGACGATCTGGTGTTCAAAAAGATCATGTACACCCAGCAGGAGCGCTATGAGGCGCAGATGCGCAAGCTCGGCATCACCAGCGACGACGACTACACCTGCGCCTGCTATCTGGATCAGGTGGGCAACGTCCCGAAGAAGGGCAACGTGCTCTCCTGGGCGGAATCTTCCGCCGTCGTGTACGCAAACTCCGTCCTCGGCGCCCGCTGCAACCGCAACTCCGGCATGATCGAGCTGATGGGCTCCATCGCGGGCTTCGTCCCCGAGTTCGGTCTGCTGACCGACGAGGGCCGCAGGGCGAGCTGGGTCGTGGAAGTGCGCTGCGAGCACCGGCCCGAGGCCCAGCTTCTCGGCTCCGCCATCGGCATGAAGGTCATGGAGGCCGTCCCCTATGTGAAGGGCCTGGACAAATGGCTCGGAACAACGCTGGACGATGAAGCCAGGACCTATCTCAAAGACTTCGGCGCGGCCACCGCCTCCAACGGCGCGGTGGGTCTCTACCACATTGAGAATCTGACGCCCGAGGCCGTGGAGCTGGGCGAGAGCCTAATCTGCGAGGGCGCGCAGGTCTACGTCATCGATGACGCAGAGCTGCAGCGGGTGAAGGACAGCTACCCCGTCATCTGGAAAAAGCCGGACGCAAAGCCCCAGCTCTGCTTTGTGGGCTGCCCGCACATGACGCTGCGGCAGCTGCAGGACTGGACCGAAGCCCTGGGCGAGGGGCTGCGGAAGCACGGGCGGGACAAGGTGGCGGTGCCCACGGTGTTCACGGCGCCGGTGCCCGTGATCCGGGAGTTTGAGCGCACGATGGACGCCTACCGGCTCAAAAAGTACGGCGTGGTGCTCAGCTATATCTGTCCCCTCATGTATATGAATAACCCTCTCTGCAAATCCAAGGCGGTCATCACCTCGTCCAACAAGCTCCGCACCTACACCAGCGCCAAATACCACACCGAAGCGGAAATCCTGGAGATCATCACGGGAGGTGAGGCATGATGCGTGAATTCAAAGGGCGCGTGATCGTCCCCGGCGAGTGCTCGGCGGAGGCTCTGGTGAGCCACGGCGGCTTCAACACCCTGGCCAGCTACCAGATGGCCCTCATGTTCGGCGATCTCAAGGCCATGGGCCGCGATACCGAGGTTCGGTGCGGCGACCAGAACAACGCCGATCTCTACGACCGGCCCATGATGGGCAAGGCCCTGTGCCTGCCCCAGACCATCGGCTCCACCACCGGCGGCATGGTGCTCTACTGCGTGGCGGCGGTCGGCAAGCAGCCGGCCTGCATGCTCTTCTCAAAGCCCATCGACTCTCTGGCCGCCTCCGGCGCGATTCTGGCGGACGTGTGGACCGAGGCGAAGATGCCCGTGGTGGACAACCTGGGCGAAGAATTCCTGGAGACCGTCAAAACCGGCGACACCGTCACCGTCAAAGCAGACGGCGTGGTCGTTGTGGGCTGATCCAGGCCACAAAAGGGAGCGGCTTTGCTGCTCCCTTTTTCCTTGACACATTTTCCCCCGAGTGATAAAGTATCCTCGCACGCCGGTGTGGTGGAATGGTAGACACCAGGGACTTAAAATCCCTTGCGGGCAACCGCGTACCGGTTCGAGTCCGGTCACCGGCACCAGA
>CAMKAP010000123.1 GCA_946410505.1 uncultured Clostridia bacterium | reverse complement strand
GTGCTTGCGGGTCATCATTGCGCCTTTAACTCTTGCCATTTGTATATCCTCCTATCGTCCGTCTGCCCTTATTTGTAAGGGATCATTTTCTTGATGGTAGCTACGTTGGTCACGTCGGCATAAGCCTCGGAGCGCAGACGGCGGCAGCGCTTGGTGTCCTTCTTGGTGAGGATATGGCTCTTGAACGCGTGAGCGCGTTTTACTTTGCCGGTCTTGGTGAGATTGAATCTCTTCTTGGCACCGCTGTGGGTCTTCAGTTTGGGCATGATGATTTCTCCTTTACGTAATTAGCCTTCGGCTTCGGGGGCCTTGGGCACTTTGGGCTTTGCCGGTTTCTTGGCCGGCGTGACGGGCTTGGGAGAGAGGAACATGGACATGTTCCGTCCCTCAAGCTTGGGTGCTTTGTCCATATTGGCGATATCCGCACATTTGGCCGCGAAATCCTTCAGCAGCTGGGCGCCGATCTCGGTGTGGGCCATTTCGCGTCCGCGAAAGCGCACAGAGACCTTGACCCGGTCGCCGTCAGAGAGGAACTTCTGGCCGTTTTTCAGCTTGGTGTTGAAATCGTTCGTGTCGATGCCGGGAGACATGCGGATCTCCTTGATCTCAATCACGCGCTGATTCTTTTTGGCTTCCTTTTCCTTCTTGGTCTGCTCGAAACGGAACTTGCCGTAGTCCATGATTTTGCAGACGGGAGGATTGGAGCCCGGAGCGATCTTGACCAGGTCCAGTTCGCGTTCCTCTGCGATCTTCAGGGCCTCTGCGGACGACATGATGCCGAGCTGCTCGCCCTCTGCGCCGATCAGGCGCACTTCCTTGTCAAGGATCTCTTCGTTGATTTGATGAACCGCGTTTGCGATGAGAAACACCTCCGAAATATGAAAAGCGCGGATGCACAGCATCCGCGCATAAAAACAGCATAAAGCTCCGTTTGGAGACCTGTTCTTATTGACCCGAGCCGACCAGATGCCGCCGGGTGAGGACGGGGATGCCGTACCTTCTTTGTTTTAGCTCTGATAATATAGCAGTCTTTTTCCGCTTTGTCAAGGGCTTTTTCGCGTTTTTTAGCGGCTATTATCCCCCCTGCCGCGCTGCAGCCGTATCTTTAAGAAATCTTATGTTGCTGTGGCCGCGATCATGCGTTACAATCAGCATGAAAGAAAGAGAGGGATTCTCCATGAAGCGTTACTCTGTGGTTTTTCTGATCCTCTGCCTGATGCTTGCAGGCTGCGGCGCTGCGCCTGTCGCTTCTTCCGATCCGGTTTTCGCGTCATCCGCAGAGCCGACGCTCTCCGTATCCGAGGCCGGGGTATCTCCTGTCCGGCCGGAGGCGGTATATACCGCCGAAGAGAGCTCGGCGGCGACGGTCTCCGAAGAGCAGCAGCGCGTTTTCCTGATGGACCACTACGGTCAGTGGGCCTTTCCCGGCGCAGCAGCGGAGCCCTGGTTCTACACCTATACCGATCTTGATCACAATGGCCGTTTGGAGGTGCTCACCGCCTCGACCCAGGGCACCGGCATCTTCACCTATGCCGAGTGCTGGGAGGTCAACGCTTCCTTCAGCGGTCTGGATCACTGCACGGAAGTCTACGCCGAGCAGGAGTTTTTCTCCTGGCCCGAGCTGGTCGTGGACGAGGCCCCCTGTTATTATGACCCCTCCGCCGGTCTTTATCACTATCTCTTCACCGACCTGGTGCGGGAAGGCGCAAGCCATTACTATGAGACGCTGATCGACATCTGTCTCTCCGACGGTGTGCTGGGTTATCAGTCCCTCGCCACCCGGGAGACGCAGAACGACGAGGGCGGCGTCCATATCTTCTGCAGGGACGCCGCGGGGAATACCATTTCCGAGCAGGATTATGAGAGCTGGCCCGCACGCTTCTATGAGGGAATGGAGGCGGGCCGCCGGAGCTTTTCCTGGGTTCAGGTCGACGCCCCGCGCACAAATGAGTATCTGCCTGCGGGGCCCGCCGTCGTGGTCACCAAGGACCCCAGCGGCGAGACGCTGCCCGTGGGCGGCAAGGCCTGGTTTATCTCCCATGCGGACAACGCCGACACGCTCAAGTGGATGCTGGTCTCCCCTGATGGCGTGTATTACACGCTGGAAGACGCCATGGAGGCCCTGCCGGGGCTGCAGCTGGAGGAGCTGCCCCAGGACACCCTGGGCGTGAGCAATGTGCCCGCCGCCATAGACGGCTGGGGCGTGGTTGCCTGGTTCTTCGGCCCCGGCGGCAGCGCCGAGAGCGGCATCGCCTATATCAGCATTCAATAACCCTTTCTACAAGCAGGCAGAGCTGCGGTTCTTCGATCCGCAGCTCTGTCTTTTGTCTGTATACGATTCAATACTTTTCGTCCGGTGCGCCCTCTGCGTTTTCCAGCTCCATGGCGAGCTTCACAATCCGGCTGGTGCCGAGCCGCTCCGCGCCGAGGCTGATAAAGTCCTCCGCGTCCTGCAGGGAGGAGATGCCGCCGGCGGCCTTGACCTTGACGAAGGAGGGGCAGTGCTCGCGCATGAGCTTCACGTCCTCCCGGGTGGCGCCGCCCTTGGAAAAGCCCGTGGAGGTCTTGATGTACTCCGCGCCGCACTTGGTCACGATCTCGCACATTTTGATCTTCTCTTCCTCGGTCAGCAGGCAGCACTCGATGATGACCTTCAGCAGTGTATTGGGCACGGCCTTGCTAACTGCTTCGATGTCCTTCGCCACCAGATCCCAGCAGCCGTCCTTGACCATGGAGAGGTTGATGACCATATCCACCTCATCCGCGCCGTTTTTGACGGCGTCGGCAGCTTCAAAGGCTTTGACCGCACTGGTGCTGTAGCCGTTGGGGAAGCCGATGACCGTGCAGATCTTCATTTTGTCGCCCACATAGCGCTTGGCACCGGCCACATGACAGGGCGGGATGCATACGGAGGCGCAGTGGTATTTGATTGCCTGATCGCACAGCTTGCGGATCTCTTCGCTCGTGCAGTCCACCCGAAGCAGTGTATGGTCGCATTTTTCCAGTATCTCTTTGATCTCCATAGGAAGTCTCCTTTATTGTGATGCCCGTATTATATCCGTTTTGCCGGACATATTCAAGAGCCCGAAGGAATAGATTGAAGTATCTCAACAAAGGAGCAGCAACATGGACATGATCTCGGAAAGCAACGCCCTGCGGCTTTGCGGCACGGCGGCGGGCAGTCCCTTCTATTCCCACAGCACCCGCGGCACGGAATTCTGGCAGTTTCCCCTCTCGATTCGCCGCCTCTCCGGCACAGAGGATCGGATCCAGGTGATCCTTCGGCGCGAGCTTCTGGCTCGCCTCTCTCCTTCGGAAGGAGACCGTCTTCTGGTGGAAGGCGAGCTGCGCAGCTTCAACAATCGCCGCGGTGAGGGCGCGAAACTGGTGATCACCGCCTACGCACGGGAGATGCAGCGATGGGACGGGCCAGATGAAAACCGTCTCTCCCTTCTGGGCACGCTCTGTAAGCCGCCCTCCCTGCGGCAGACGCCCCTGGGACGGGACATCTGTGATCTGATGCTGGCCGTGAACCGCCGCTGCGGCCGCTCGGACTATCTCCCCTGTATCTGCTGGGGCGCGCTGGCCCGGCGGGCGTCTGCCTGGCAGGTGGGCGACCGCCTGCATCTGGAGGGCCGTGTGCAGAGTCGAAACTATCTCAAGGTGACAGAGCAGGGTCCCGTGGAACGCACCGCCTATGAGGTGAGCGCCACCGAGGCCTCCCTGCTGCCTTCCGCTGTGTCAGGGGCTTCCGAAGTCAAATAGCGGAAAACCGGCACTGCTTTTGTCAAATGCCTTGACGCCCTCCGGGAAATATATTATGTTAACCTCCGGAGGTGGTAACATGAAACGGATTCGATGGCTTCCGCTGGTTATGGCGCTGGCCGCGCTGCTGGCTGCCAATCTGCGGGTGCAGTACCGGGTGCGGGTGAACGGTGTCGAGCTGCCGGGGACATACAGCGCCGCTGTGCTGCGGCAGAGCATGCGCGCCGCAGAGGCTGCAGCGGAGGAGATCCTGCGCTACGAGGCGAAGATGCCCGCGGTGGAACGCCGCCTGCGCCTTTCTCTTCGGCGGCCGGAGAATGACGGCCGGGCCCTTACCGCGGCGATCCTGCGCCCGGTGTCAGGCATAGCCTCTGCGGACGCCGTCTTTCTCAACGGGCTGCGGCTCGGCACAGTGCCGGACGGCGCGGAGCTCTGCCGCCGTCTGCGGGAAGAGATCCGGGAGCAGATGCCGGCGGCCGCGGTCTCCGGCAACATCAGCGGGCAGCTGATGCTGCGTCGGATCTACACCCGCGCGGAAGCGCAGGACGCTTACGATGCGCTGATGGCGCAGATCACGGGCATGGCCCCGGTGATCTATCTGGATGGCAGCGGAAAGCTGGCCTGAGCGCAACAGCCTCGCACAAGTCTCGTTTCCCCCACTTGGTTCGGCGCCCGAGAGGTCTGCGCGTCATGTCCATGCGCCCACCCATTCTTTCTTTTCGATGCGCCGAAAAGAAAGAACGCGCCGCGCCCGGTGTAAGAAAGAAAAGGCTCCTGCAAGGACACCGTGCTTTTTGCGCCACGCCGTTCGCGCGTAGCATCGCCTCGCTCGCGGCGCTTCCTGTTTCCATGACGAAACGCTGTGTTTGCCTTTGTTCTCGCAGGAGTAAGATGATTCCTTTTCGTTTTCAAATAATCGATCAGCCGGAGGCATTGCCTCCGGCTGTGCTTATATGAGTTCGGATATTTCGCTCTCGCCAAACACTTTGATCCCGGCATCGCGCAGCGCTTCCGCCGCTGTGCCCCATCCGGGAACAAGCGCTCCGCTGAAGCTGCCGTCGTAGATTTCCCCGCTCCCGCAGGAGGGACTGCGCTCCTTCAGCAGCGCTTTCCGGCACCCCCACTTTTCGGCGATCGTCAGCGCGCAGGTGGCGCCGGCCCGGTATTGGGCCGTCACGTCTTCCCCCGCTCGGGTCATAACACGCTCTTCCCTTCTCTCACTCGGCGTGCGCGGGACAGGCAGGCCGCCCGCGACCTCCGGGCAGACGGGAAGCAGCCGGTATTTCCCCCGCAGCGCTTCCAGGACGGCCTCCGGCAGAGCGTTGCTGCCGCCGCTGTACTTGCAGTTCACACCCAGCAGGCAGGCGCTGATAAGCAGCGCTTCCATCTCAGGTGAGAGCCGCGAGGGCGTCCGTATAGAAGCTCTCGGTGCGTGCGTCAAAGCAGACCATGCGCACCCGCTCGATCTCCGGATGAGCATTCAGATACGCGGCAATGGTACCGACAGCGATCGCCGCTGCCTTCTCCAGCGGGAAGTGATATACGCCGGTGCTGATGGAGGGGAAATCCACGGTTTTGCATCCGTTTTCACTTGCCAGTTCCAGGCAGGAGCGGTAGCAGGAAGCCAGCAGCGCCTCCTCCCCGTATCCGCCGCCGTGCCAGACGGGGCCGGGCGTGTGGATGACGTATTTTGCGGGCAGCCGATAGCCCTTTGTGATCTTGGCCCTGCCGGTCTCACAGCCGTGCAGCGTGCGGCATTCCGCCAGCAGCTCCGGCCCCGCGGCCCGGTGGATGGCGCCGTCCACCCCGCCGCCGCCCAGCAGAGAGCAATTGGCGGCGTTCACGATGGCGTCCACCGCCTGTTTTGTAATATCGCCCCGGATGATCTCGATGCGGCTCATCGGCAGTCCACCTGTACCTTTCCGTCCGCGGCGGAGAGCGCCACGGTCTTCACGCCTTCCCCGCGCTTTTCGATGAGCGCAGCGGCGATTTCGTCCTCGATCTCCTTCTGGATCAGGCGGCGCAGGTTCCGCGCGCCGTAGGTGACGGAGTAGCCCTTGCAAACCAGATAATCCACCAGCTTTTCATCCCAGACAAGTTCGAGGTTTTTCTCCTTGAGCACATCCCGGACCTCGTCGAGCATGAGTCCGGCGATGCCGCGGAAGTTCTCTTCCGTGAGCTGGTTAAAGCAGATGACCTCATCCACACGGTTGATAAACTCCGGCCGCAGGAATTCGTTGAGCGCCTTCATGGCGCGCTCCCGGCTCATATCGCTGAGCGTCCCGCCGAAGCCCACGCTTCCGGTCTTGTTGTTGGAGCCGGCGTTGGTGGTCATGATGATGATGGTGTTTTCAAAGTTCACCGTGCGGCCCTGGGCGTCGGTGATGCGTCCGTCGTCCAGGATCTGCAGCAGGATGTTCATCACGTCCGGATGGGCCTTTTCGATCTCGTCGAAGAGCACCACGCTGTAGGGCTTGCGGCGGATCTTCTCGGTGAGCTGTCCCGCCTCGTCGTAGC
>CAMKAP010000122.1 GCA_946410505.1 uncultured Clostridia bacterium | reverse complement strand
TTTTGGAGCTTGCCCAAAAAGAAAGAACGCGCCGCGCCCGGTGTAAGAAAGAAAAGGGCGCTCGTCAAAGTGGGGAACACAAGGCTTGAGCGTGGGTCGCCGCCGTCCGAATGTTGGAATGCTCGGTGTGCCCCGGTGTTCGCTGCTGCTACGGTGTACAAATCGGAGCGCTCAGAAGCACCACACGGCGGCTCGACGCTCGGCAATCACGCTTGCAGGAGCCGGCGTTCCCAACGGCCCGAAACAACCCACTCGGCGAGCCGTGGCTTGGAGCGGGCTGCCGCATTCGTCAGGAGTACCGGGGAGCGGCAGCGGTATGCGGGGTAAGCCTCCACGCATTTCTGCTTTAGCGGCGACCCCGGATTTGCCCTTGGACTCCCCTGTTGGGCAGAGGAGTCCAGAGGAAACCTCCTCTGGTCGTCTTTCTTTGAAGGCCAGGAAACCTTTCTTTCCGCGAAAGGAAAGAAAAGTTTCCTGAAATACGCAGCTTCGGCTCTGCAAACAGCGTAAAAAGTGTGCTCTCTTATGCGTTTACGTACTTGTGCAGCGTTGCGCGCACGGCGCCGGGGCCGGCGGTGAGCTCTTCGAAGTAGCCGCAGACCCTGTCGGCCAGACCGGCTTCCACCAGATCCACGCCGAAGATGGTCTTGTTGCGCAGGAGCCCCTCCAGCTTCGCGCAGTCGGGCTTCTCACCCAGCTTCATATCGGCAACATAGGCCTGCGCCGCAGCCAGCAGCGGATCGGGGGAGGGCTCGAAGCTTTCGCCCCTGTCGTCGACCGCCATCAGGTAGCGCAGCCAGCCCGCATGCACCAGCGGAATCAGCTTCAGATCGGCAACCTTGAGGCTGTCGGAGGCCAGGTAGGCCTTGATGGTCTCGCCGAAGCGGATGGGCAGCTTCTGGGAGGTGTCGGTGGCGATGCGCTGGGGCGTGTCAGGCAGGAAGGGGTTCGGGATACGGACCTTCACCACGGTGTCGATGAAGTCCTGGGGCTTGATGATGCCGGGGTCGGTGACCACGGGCAGACCCTCTTTATAGCCGATGGTTTCCACCAGCTTTTTGAGGTCCTCGTCCTGCATCTCCTGCCAGATGTGCTCATAGCCCAGCAGGCAGCCGTAGACGGCCAGCGCGGTGTGCAGGGGGTTGAGGCAGGTGCAGACCTTCATGCGCTCCACCTTGTCCACGGTCTCGCGGGCGGTGAAGTAGATGCCGGCCTTCTCCAGGCAGGGGCGGCCGTTGGGGAAGTTGTCCTCGATGACCAGGTACTCGCTCTCCTCGGCGTTGACGAAGGGCGTGCCGGCCTCCAGCCCGTCCTGGGCCAGCATGGCGGCCACGGAGGCGTCGGGACCCGGAGTGATCTTGTCGATCATGGACCAGGGGAAGCTTACCTGCTCGGAAATCCACTTATTAAATCCCTCGCCGCCCCAGGCCTCGGCAAAAGCGGTGATGGCGGCCTTGAGCTTGTCGCCGTTGTGGGAGCAGTTATCCATGCTGACCATGGCGAGAGGCGCCTTGTTCTTCCGGTAGCGGGCGCAGAGCAGGGCGGTGAGCTTGCCCATGTAGGTCTTCGCGGTGTCGGGCGTGCCGGCGAGATCGGCGGCGACGTCGGGCAGATACTCGCCCTTGGCGTCACGGAGGGCATAGCCCTTTTCGGTGATGGTGAAGGATACCATCTGCAGGCTGGGATTCTCGAAGATCTCCTGCAGGCGCGCTTCGTTTCCGTAGAGATAGACCTTCTCGGCGATGGAGCCGACCACGGCCTTCTCCACGCCGCCGTCGGCCTTCAGCGTGACCTTGACGGTGAGGTTGTCGTTGACCTCCGGCTTCTTCTCACGGCGCTCGGCGGCGATGATGCCGGTCTCCGTGAGACCTGCGTCCAGCAGACGCTGGCAGGCGTCGGCCTGGAATGCCTTGAAGATGTTGCCCGCGCCGAAGTGCAGCCAGGTGGGATTGGCGACGGTCTTCTCGATCATGGCTTCACGGTCATATTTCGGGAGACGGTAGCCCATGGCCTCCCACGCCGCGCGGTTTTTCAGGGTTTCGTTATTCAGCTTCATTTCTCTGCATCCTCCTTATCCATCAGATCCCAGGCGCCCAGCATGTACATGATGCCGAGGGCGCGGTCGTACAGGCCGTAACCGGGGCGCACATTGCCAGGCTTTTCATCCCAGAGGTGACGGCCGTGGTCGGGGCGGATATAGCCCTCGTAGCCGCAGTCGTGATAGGCGCGCAGAATGTCCAGGATGCCGGTGTCGCCGTCGCAGTCGCGGTGGCTGGCCTCGGAGAAGTCGCCGTTTGCAAAGTGCTTGACGTTGCGGATATGGGCAAAGGCGATGCGGTCGCAGTGCTTGCGGACGATGGCGGCCACATTGTTTTCGGGGTTGGCGTTGAGGCTGCCGGAGCAGAGCGTCAGGCAGTTGTAGGGATCGTCCACCATCTTCAGGAAGCGGTCGATGCTCTCTTCATCCACCAGCAGGCGGGGCAGGCCGAAGATGTCCCAGGGGGGATCGTCCATATGCACGGCCATCTTGATGTCGCACTCGTGGCAGACGGGCATCAGCTTCTCCAGGAAGTAGCGGAAGTTCTCCCAGAGCTTCTCCTTGGTCACGTCCTTATAGGCCTCGAACAGCTCGTCCAGCTTCGCCATGCGCTCGGGCTCCCAGCCGGGGAAGGTCATGTGGTATTTCTCGGTGAAGCCCATGACGTAGTCGGCCATCTCCTTGGGATCGTCCTGGATCATGTCCTTCTGGTAGAACAGGGCGGTGGAGCCGTCGCCCACCGGGTGGAAGAGGTCGGAGCGGGTCCAGTCAAAAATCGGCATGAAGTTGTAGCAGATCACCTTCACACCAAAGGGCTTGAGGTTGCGGATGGTCTGGATGTAATTGTCGATGTACGCATCGCGGGAGGGGAGACCGATCTTGATGTCGTCATGGACGTTCACGGATTCCACCACGTCGGCGTTAAAGCCCGCGGCGGTGATCCGGTCCACGACCTTTTTGATCTCCTCCGGCTGCCAGACCTCGCCGGGCATCTTGTCATGCAGGGCCCAGACGATGGTGCTCACACCGGGGATCTGCCGAATGTCACCGAGAGAAATCCTGTCGTTTCCTTCGCCGTACCAGCGAAAACCCATTTGCATTGCCATGTTTCAGCCTCCATACTGTTTTGTGATTGATCAAAATGCGCAGAAAGGCAGTTGTTTGCTCTGCTGACATTCTAATATATTAGTTCGAAAAAAGCAAGCCCTCAATTCTATACAGAAATGAGGGCTTGTCTTTGTACATAGTGGCGAAGAAAGCTCCTTTTCCTCACCGGCTTTCTATGCTATACTTTTCTCAACTTTTTATTGAAAGCCGAGGATTGCTGAAATGATGCCTGCTGTACTGACAGGGACGTTTTCTCTGATCTGCTGGGCGGTCTTCCTTTTTTCATTCGACAGGGACAGAAGCCGGTATCGCAACTGTTATCTGCTGTTTCTTGCGCTGCTGTCCGTCTTCCCGTTTCTTATCAACGTGTCGGGTGCTTACGGAAGTTTGGTTGCGCTCATGATCGCGGATACCGTTTTGCTCTGCCTTTTGATCGTACCGTTTTTCCTGATGGTCAACGGTATCATCATGCTGCGGAAAGAGGGCTTTCACCTTGCGCATATGCTCTCGCTTGTCCTTGGGATCGTCGTTTTCGCCGGCGAGGCAACAGCCGGCGCGCTGGTCTTCGCGCAGGCTTTCTCCTATGGCCATGAACAGACGGCCGCGCTCTACCGCTCCGGCTGGCTTCTCGCCGGAACGCTCCTGTGCGTGACGGTGATCTATGTCTCCATGGCCTTCGTGATCTTCATGCTTTATACTCTGTTTCTCCAGATCATTCCCAAGAAAAAGGACTTCGACTATGTCATCATTCATGGGGCCGGGCTGCTGCAGGGCGACAGGCTCTCCAGACTGCTCCGGGATCGGCTGGATAAGGCGATCGCCGTCTATCGAAAGGACACCACGCCGCCCAAGCTGATCCCCTCCGGGGGAAAGGGTGAGGATGAGACGCTTTCCGAAGCGGAGGCCATGGCGCGCTACCTGTTGGAAAACGGTATTCCGGAGGCGGATATCCTGATGGAGGGCGAGTCGAAGACGACCTTTGAAAACAATCTGTTCTCAAAGCGGATCCTGGATGCCCGGACCGGGCCAAAGTATACGGCGCTGGTGACCAGCAATTATCATGTATATCGGGCGCTCCGCTATTGCAAAAAGATCGGCCTTTCCTGTACGGGCATCGGAAGCCGCGTCGCTTTTTATTATTGGCCGAGCGCACTGATCCGCGAGTTCATAGCCATTCACGCGGAGGGAAAGCACGCCGTTATTTTTTTCGCGGGCTGGCTTATGTGCATGCTGGGCGTCCTTCGGGTCTTCCTGCTGCAGTGATCACCCGGCGGAAAGCCTTCTCGCGCCTTACGGTCAGAGCGTCATTCAGCGCCGGTCGGCCGGAGAAAAAACGATCCCCCGGTACTATCTTCCTTTTGAAAAGAAAGCTCCGGGGGAATCGGTATCTGTCGCTCAGCCCAGAGAGAAATACGCCGGGAACTTCTCCTCCAGCAGGCGCAGATTGTCCCGATAGCGGTTCAGGTGGACTTCCAGGTGCTCGAGCGCGGCGGCGGTATCCCGTGCCAGGACGGCCCGGCTGACCGCCCGGTGGTCTTCCAGCGTCTCCTGCTGTGCCATGCCGAGATTTGACAGAACGCGCATGCGCTCCACATGCTGCAGTCCCTCCATCATATGGAAATAGTCGGCCTCCCGCCCGACGGCGGTGAAGGCGATGCGGTGAAACTCGTTGTCCAGCTCCAGGAGCCTGCGCAGGTCGGGGCTCTCCATGGCGGCATAGTGGGCAAAGGCGCGCAGGTTCTCCTCATAGCGCCACTGCAGGTCTGCGTCCGGTCTTTCACAGCAGAGGCGAAGGATCTCCTTCTCCACGGCGCAGCGGGCAAACTGCTCCATCTCCATACGCTTGAGGTCAATGGGCGCCACAAAGGTGCCTACCTGGGGGCGCAGTACCACCATGTTGGCCGAGGCCAGAAGAATCAGCGCCTCGCGCACCGGGGTGCGGCTCATGCTCAGCTCCTCGGCCAGCTGCTTGTCGCTCAGGGCCTCGCCGGGCTTGAAGCGCAGGTGGATGATCCCGTCGCGCAGGATCTGATAGGCGGTCTCCCGGGCGTTGCCGCCCTGGGCCGCGCGGCCCCGCCAGGACCGGACAGTATAGCTGCTCTCGTTCATGGGGCTCTCCTCTCTTGGACTCTTCTGATATATTAATATTAAACGGAGTCCCCCCATGCTGTCAACTTTTTTCTGGGATTACATTCGGCCTCTTTCGCTTTGCGGCGGATTGTGCTAAGATAGGGCGCAGTTTGTATCGGAGGCAATCCACCATGCTCTATCTGTTTCTCGCCATGCTGGGCAGCGCCGCCATGTCGCTGGTCCTGAAGGCGTTTCGCGCCCAGCGGGGCAATCGCTACGGCATCATTTTGGGGAATTACATCACCTGTGTCCTGGTCGGGCTGCTGATGATGCCGGACCGCTCACTGCTTTTACACGGGCATCTGAGCACCTTGCTCTGCGGCGCGGCGGGTGGCGTATTCTTCGTTTCCGGACTCGTCAGCATGCAGTCCAGCATCCGCCTCAACGGCGCGGCGCTGACCGCAGCCTTTGCCAAGCTCGGGCTCGTTGTGACCCTGGGCGTCAGCATCCTCTGCTTCGGCGAGCGTCCGGGAGGATGGCAGCTTGCAGGGCTTCTGCTGGTGTTCGCGGCGCTTCTGCTCATAAACGGGGGCGCCGAGGGGCGCGAGGGGAAAGCCTCCTTTCTGCTGCTCGTGCTGGTGCTGCTCACCGGCGGCGGGGGCGATGCCATGTCCAAGGTCTTTGAGCAGCTGGGCGGCAAAGGCGAGGGCACGCTCTATTTCTTCTGGCTTTTTCTGACGGCAGGACTGCTGTCTGCGGTGCTTGCCCTGCGGGAGTACCGGCAGACCGGGCTGAAGCTGCTGCCCGCGGAGCTTGCGGCCGGCGTTCTGGTGGGCCTGCCCAATTATTTTTCATCCCTTCTTTTGTTGACAGCGCTGGAACGGATGCCCGCCCTGGTGGTTTTCCCGGCGGCGAGCACGGGAACGATCCTGCTGGTCACGCTCTTCAGCGCCCTGCTCTTTCATGAGCGGATTACCCGCCGGCAGGCGACCGGGCTTGCACTGATCCTGTCGGCGCTTGTGCTGCTGAATACTTGACAAGGCTTTTTCCTTTGGATAAAATTATTTATATGAAGAATCGGAGAACCTGCCCTATCCCGGCGCGGTTCTCCGTTCGGTTTATTTGGGAATAGAAAGACTAACTATTAAAAGTCAAGCCCCAAAAGCAGAGAAACAGTGAATT
>CAMKAP010000121.1 GCA_946410505.1 uncultured Clostridia bacterium | reverse complement strand
GACCCGCTCCTGGACGGCGTCCGTTTCGCGCTGGACGGCATCGTCTACGTCTCCTTCCAGTACCGGCTCAACGTGCTGGGCTTCTATGACTTCAGCACCTATCCCGGCTGCGAGGACTTTGACACCAACTGCGGTCTGTCGGACCAGATTCTGGCTCTCAACTGGATCCATGACAACATCGCATCCTTCGGCGGCGACCCGGATCGCATCACCATTGCTGGCGAATCCGCCGGCGGCGCGTCCGTGTGCAACATGCTGGCTGCCCCCGGAGTGAAGGGCTGCTTCCAGCAGGCCATTGCCCAGAGCGGTCTGCCCAACTGCGTGATGACCCATCAGATGCAGCGGCACAACATCGACCTTTTCCTTGAAGGCATGGGCTGGACGCAGGAGGAGATGGCGGAAAAGCTGCGCACCGGCGATCCCTTCACCTTCCTGCGCGGCAACGAATACATGGCTGCCCGTTATCAAGCGAAAAACCCCGGCATGTTCCTGCCCGGTCCTGTGCAGGACGATCTGCTGCCCGTGCGGCCCATCGACGCCATCCGCGGCGGCAGTGCTGCGGGCGTGAAGCTGATCATCGGCTCCAACATGCACGAGGGCACCATGTTCGTGCACCCGGAGGGCACGGTATTCCCCAATTCCTGGACGATGATCGCCCAGATGCTGGAAAAGAACAGGCATGCCGACGCGATCCCCGATGTGGTGGGCTTCTACCACCCCTCGGCCCGGGACTCCTTCGTGCTCTTCCACACCGGAGCGGAGCATCCCGCCGGCGGCGGCGCCGTGCCGAAAGCCACAGGCGATTACCGCCAGATCGGCGGCGACCCGTTCATCCGCTTCGCCACCGACTACGCCTTTGAGATGCCCGCTGTTAAGGTTGCCCTGGGCCAGAAGCAGTACACCGATGATGTGTGGATGTACCGCTACGAGCTGGTGACCGCCTCGGGCGTCGCCACCGGCTGGAAGGCCAGCCACGCCTTCGAGCTGCCCGCTGTGTTCGGCGTGCGGGAGCACGACTTCTCCAACTTCGTCTTCGACGGCGAGCCGCAGGAGGTCTTTGACAAAATCACCGCCGAGATGCACGGCGACTGGGTTCGCTTCATCAAGACCGGCGAGCCGAACCACGAATGGGCGCGTTTTGAAGGGGCATACTCCCCTGTTCGCATCTATAACCGCGAAACGCACACCGAGCAGCTGGACCGCCGGCACCTGATGCAGATCTGGGGCGACATGCGGTTTTACGAAGTATAAGATCGTGCCAAAATAAGTGCAAAAATAGCAAAATAACGGTAGAACCTATAAGACCAAATTGCTATAGTTATATCAGCAAGAAAAGTCCAGCGAGAGTAAAAAAGAAAACAGGAGGATAATCCCATGGTATCTCTTGCGACCAAACACAATGATCCGGAAGCCAGTCTGAGCTGGGTAGAACGCATCGGCTTCGGCTCCGGTCAGCTCGGCATCAACGCAATCAACGGTATTCTCGGTTCCTTCCTCACGGTTTACTTCACCAACGTAGCGCTCCTGGACGCGGCCATCATCTCCACGATCATCGCCGTCTCCAAGATCTTCGACGGTATTTCCGACGTGGTCGTCGGCCGTCTGGTGGACAACACCAAGTCCAAAATGGGCAAGGGCCGCAGCTGGCTCTTCCGTGTGTGCATCCCCTTCGCCATCTCGGTGATGCTGCTCTTCTTCGTTCCCCAGAACTGGCCCAGCGCGGTCAAGTATGTGTACGTGTTCGTGATGTACAACATCGTCAACACCATCTGCCTGACCTCCATGCTGGTCCCCTTCTACTCCATGATCTCGCTGATCACCCGAAATTCCTATGAGCGCGGCCTTCTGGGCAACATCCAGCAGATCTTCCAGACTCTCGGCAACGTCATCGTCAACGCCGTCTTCGTGACGCTGCTGGCCAAGTTCTCCTCCGACGCCGCAAACCCCAACACGCAGCAGGCCTTCACCCTCACCATGCTGATCTTCTGCATCGCCATGGTCGTCTTCTCCCTGATCTGCGTCTTCACCACCAAGGAGCGCGTGCATGACGAGCCGGCCGAGAACAAGGGCGGCGAGAAGAAGGCCGACAACGGCCCCGGCTTCTGGGTCACCATCAAGGCGCTGCTGTCCAACAAATACTGGGTCATGATGTTCTTCGCAAACCTCGTTATCTTCTTCATCATCATCTTCAACGCCGTCGGCGGTATTTACTACTGCATGTACGTCTTCTACGACATGAGCCAGTACAGCTGGCTGTCCAACTCCGCCACCATCGCGCAGTTTGCCATTATGTTCGTCACCGCCGCCCTGATGAAGAAGGTCGGCAAGGAGAAGCTGTACATCGGCGGCATGATCCTCTCCGCCATAGGCTACCTGGGCTTTGGTCTCTTCGCCAAGAGCGTGCCCATCATGATCGTCTGCAATGTGCTCAAGGGCGCGGGCCTGGGCATCTCCGGTGCCATGGCCATGGGCATCGTGGCCGACACTCTGACCTACGGCAACCTCAAGACCGGCATTGACACCGTCGGCATGGGCAATGCGGGCGTCTCCGCCGCCCAGAAGATCGGCCTGGGCCTCGGCACCGCGGTCTTCGGCTGGATTCTCTCCGGCGCGGGCTTTGACGGCGCGCTGGATCTCCAGGGCATCGCCCAGCCCCAGAGCGTGACCACCGCCGTGCAGTTCGTGTTCACCTGGATCCCGCTGATCATGTTCGCCATCATCTCCGTGATCCTGCTTCTCTTCTTCCGTCTCGACCGCGACCTCGCCAAGCTCAAAGCGGAAAAGGGTATTGCGGAAGCCTGACAAATACGATACAATCAAAAAAGGGATGTGTTCATCACATCCCTTTTTTCAAAAAGGAGGATCTCCAATGCGATATCAGTTTCCCGAAACCTTTGTCTGGGGTGTGGCCACTGCCGCCGCGCAGATCGAAGGCGCGGCCTTTGACGACGGGCGCGGTCCCTCCATCTGGGACGTGTTCAGCCGGCTCCCCGGCAAAATCAAAAACGGCGGCATCCCGGATGTCTGCTGCGACTCCTTTCATAACATCGAGCGGGATGTGGCAAAGCTCCGCGAGCTTGGCGTAAAGTCCTACCGCCTGTCCTTCTCCTGGTCCCGCATCCTGCCGGACGGAATCGGCGAAGTCAATCAGGCGGGGCTTGATTATTATCGGCGCCTGCTCTCCGCTCTGAAGGATGCCGGAATTCAGGTAAACGCTACCATCTACCATTGGGATCTGCCTTACGCTCTGCAAATCAAGGGCGGCTTCGGAAACCGGGAGGTCATTGGATGGTACTTGAACTACGCCTCCGTCCTCTTTGACAGTTTCGGCGATCTGGTGGACTACTGGGTCACCTTCAACGAGCCCATCGCCACCTATGTGGGCCATGCAAAGGGCTTTTTTGCTCCCGGACTGAGCGATGAGAAATATGCCCGTCAGTGCATCCACCATCTGCTCCTCTGCCACGGCGAGGCGGTCAAGCTCTTCCGCGCACGAAAGATCCCCGGCCAGATCGGCGTGGTGGTGGACGTGTGGAAGCACTTTCCCGCCCGCGAAGACAATCCCGAAGACATTGCCAGCGCCATGATAAACAACGAGATCGAGGGCTACGGCATGTTCCTGCACCCACTCTTTCTCGGCGGCTACAGCGAAGAGCTGACGGCTTATATGGAGGAGACCGGCTTCACGCCGAAGACGGAGCCGGGCGACATGGAAACCATCTGCCAGAGGCTGGACTTCTACGGGCTGAATTTCTATAACGGTCTGTACGACAACGCAGATGTTCAGCGCACAGCTGCCGAGGGCGGCAACTTCCAGAACCGCCCGGAGCAGCATCTGGAGGCCGTGTACGATGTGCTGCACATGCTGGTGGAAGAATACGGGATCGACATTCCCATCTACATCACCGAAAACGGTGTGGCCCAGGATGACGGCCCGGACCGGGATGCAATCCTGAACGACGACGAACGCATCGCTTACGTGTCGGAGACTCTGCGCCATGTGCGCCGGGCCATGGATGACGGCATCGATGTGAGCGGCTATTATCTCTGGTCGCTGATGGACAATTTCGAGTGGTCGGCGGGCTTCGCCGCCCGCTTCGGCCTGTACTATACCGATTATGAGACGCTGCAGCTCATCCCCAAGAAGAGCGCCGCCTGGTATCGAGAGCTGATACGCTGTAACGGCTTTGACTGAGAGATGACAGGAGGAAAGGCAATGTGGAACTACGCATTTCAGGTACCCGAACAGAAGAAGATCCGCTATATTGTTCACACTGACTGCAAAAACGAGGCGGATGATCAGTTTACCCTGGCCCATATCCTGATGACGGACAAGCTGGATGTGCGCGGGATCATCGCCGGGCACTTTGATAAGGGAAACAATCTGCGCTACCCGCCTCTCACGACTGCCCAGGCCAGCCTGGACGAGGTGAACCTGATCCTGGATCTGATGGGCCTTGCCGGGAAATACCCGGTATTCAAGGGCGCAGAAACCGGAATTCGGGATGAACAGACGCCTATTGTCACCGAGGCTGCCCGCTTTATTGTGGAGGAAGCCATGCGGGACGATCCCCGCCCGCTCTTCATCGGCATGCAGGGCGCCATTACCGATCTGGCCTGTGCGATTTTGATGGAGCCGCGGATCTGTGAAAAGATGACCTGCATCTGGATCGGCGGCGCGGATTATCCCGACGGCGGCGAGGAGTTCAACCTGATGAGCGACGTGCACGCCGCCAATGTGGTGTTCTCTTCCTCCATGCCGGTCTGGCAGGTGCCCACAGGGACCTACAAGCAGTTTGCCGTCTCCCTGGCGGAGCTGCAGGTGCGCGTCCGTCCTTACGGCAAAATAGGGCGCTATCTGTTTGAGCAGATGATCGAGCTCAACGACAAGCTGGCGGATCTTGCACACTGGCCCCACGGCGAGACCTGGTGCCTGGGAGACGAGGGCGTGATCTGCGCCCTTCTGGAGGACCGGGAGCGGAGCGGCGGCTATACAAAGATCCCCGCTCCACGCATCGGCGCGGATATGCGCTATCTGCCCGGCGATCCCGATCGCCGGATCCGGGTCTATCACACGATGGATGCTCGGCTGGATCTGGAGGATCTCTACGCCAAGCTGCAGATCAATTACCCGGAACAGGCGTGAAACGCCGGGCGGATCGACGAAGTGGTGCCGGAGGGCAAAAAAGATATCCACGGTGACTACGGCGCTTTCTGCTATGAGAAGTTCCGCCACAGCCTCTGCCACGGCTGGTCCAGCGGCCCGGTGCCCTTCCTGATGCGGCATGTGGCTGGTATCACGGTGGTTGAGCCGGGCTGCAAAAAGCTCCGAATCGCACCGCGGCTGGGCGATCTGCGCTTTGTGGAGGCGGACTATCCCACCCCACCGGGGATCGTCCATGTCCGCCATGAGAAACTGGCGGACGGCAGCATCAAAACCGAAGTGAACGGTCCCGCGAGCCTTAGCTATGAGATCGTTAAGGGGGAATAACCACTCCCCTCTTGCCCTCTACTCTTGCTTCGTAGACTTCTCCCCCACGGGTATATATGCAGAAAGAGCAGCCGCCAGATGGCGGCTGCTCAATTCTATAGATCTGCGGATGCCTATGCTATGTAGCTTGTGGGTTTGCCTCAGGCGGCCTTTTTGCCGTCGTCGGCCTCCCAGGCATTGACGCACACGGCGCAGGAGGCGTCGCCGATGATGTTCAGCGTGGTGCGGCCCATGTCGAACAGACGGTCGATGCCGTAGATGATGCCGATGTACGTAGGCGGGATGCCGACCGCATCCAACACCATGGCCAGCATGATCATGCCGGCGCCGGAGGTACCGGCTGTGCCGATGGAGGCGAGCGTCGCAGTGACGACGATGACGATCATCTGGGTCAGGGTCAGGTCGATGCCGATGCACTTGGCCAGGAAGATCGCGGCCACGCACTGATAGATCGCAGTACCGTCCATATTGATCGTGGCGCCCAGCGGCAGCACGAAAGCGGAGATCTCATGGTGCACATCCATATCGTCGCAGCACTCCTGCGTGATGGGCAGCGTGGCGACAGAGGAGGTGGAGGTGAATGCAAAGGCGGCGGCCGGGAAGATCTTCTTAAAGAAGCGCATCGGGGACATCTTCGCAAAAACCTTGACAGACAGGCTGTAGACCAGGATCACATGGATGATGTAGCCGATGTAGGCGGCCAGCAGCACCAGGCCGAGGGAACCCAGGATTTTCGGGCCCTGCGCGGCAACGACCCAGACCATCAGGGCGAACACGCCAAAGGGAGAGACCTCCAGAATGAAGGCCATGACGCGCTGCGTCACCTCATTGAAGGAGGAGACCAGATCGCCAAAGGGCTTGCCCTTCTCGCCGGCGACCAGAACGCCGCAGCCAAAGAACAGCGCAATCACGATGATCTGCAGCATGGAGGCATTGGACAGCGGGGCGATGGCGTTGTTCGGGAAGATGTTGACCAG
>CAMKAP010000120.1 GCA_946410505.1 uncultured Clostridia bacterium | reverse complement strand
TCATGGTGCCGTTGGCGGTCTCGGTGTTGCCGGAGGTCTCCCGCAGCTCCCGGATCGCGGATTCCAGCACCTCCACGTAGACGCCGGGGAGCCCCGCGAAGCCGATCTGCCGCAGGCTGTCCTCGCCCAGGTTTCCGCTCACATGCACCAGCGCCCGGCTCAGGTCGGTAAACTCCTCTTCGTTCACGGAGCCGTCGATCCGCTGGAAATAGCGGGGCGTTGCACCCACCAGCGTGTTTTTGACAAAGGCCGTGCGCATCAGATCGATGGCGGTCTGGACGTTGGCGCAGAGGTCCACAAAGCCGTAGCCGCAGGGGCTGCCCTCCACGGGAAACAGCGGGTCGAACACGAAGGGATATTTCCCGTGCGCATAAAGCCCCTCCGCATTTTCAGCGCCGCCCTCGGCGTCCGGCTCCTCCTCCGTGGCATACAGCACGGTATCCCCCACGTACTTGCAGTAGTGCAGTACGCCGCGTTTCTTGTAATAGACCTCAATGACGGTGACCTTTCCCTCCAGGCTCACCGTATCGTCGTAGACAAATCGCGTGGCCATAAAGGGTGAGCTGCGCAGCCTGCCCCGGAGCTGCGGGTATTTCTCGCAGAGCGTCTCCTCGTCCTCCAGGTGTGTACAGAAGAAGCAGCGGCTTTTCTGTATGTCGTCCATGCCCGGCTCCCAGAACAGATTCAGCAGATCCACCCGCTCGATGGCAATGTCGCCGAGTCCTCCGCATTTCTCCGGGTCCCAGACCACCCGGTAGCAGGCGGTGCCGGTTTTGAGCTTCTGCCACATGGCCGCGTCATAGGTCTTTTCAAAGCGGTTCTGCTCCAGGATGCAGGGCAGGATCGCGGTGAGCAGGCGGGCCTGCTCCCGATCCCCCGGCTCTCGGGGCAGGATCAGCGGCTCCGGATAGGCCTCCATGGCGTCCGCATGCTTGGACACGATCACGTTGTGCAGCCAGCCGCTCTCCGAGCGATAGCCGCCGTCGTCGCCGAAGCCGTTTCTGCGCTCCTCGAAGCGGTTGCGCAGCTTCCACCAGTTCTCGGCGGAGACCACCCGCCGCTCCAGGCTGGCCTTCCCGGTTTTGTATTTCTGGAGCAGCGCGGTGAACTGCCGCAGCCGCTCCGGGGTAATGCTTGACATTCAATCCTTCCTTTCTCGCCGGACGCAGGGTGTCCAGCCCCCGGCGCTGCGCCCGCTATCCCGCCAGCGGGTTGATCGCCGGGCCCGTGTCCTCCGCCTTTCGCATCGGCGTCACCGGTCTTGACATGCAGGCGTGCGTCAGAAGAAGCTCGCTTCCTTCCGCTTCTGCGGTTCTCGTAAGTGCCGCAAAAGCTGCAGATCCGCTCTCTCCTTCTGCCTTTTCCCCGCAAAGCCCTCGGCTCTGCGGGGTCCCCGGCGCTACGCCCGCTATCTCGCCAGCGGGTTGATCGCCGGGCCCGTGTCCTCCGCCTTTCGCATCGGCGTCACCGGTCTTGACATGCAGGCGTAGCGCCACTCGTCGCAGACATGGTCCTCTCGCGCGGTGTCCAGGTCCTCCGGGCAGCTCTTGGAAAACTGCATCAGCGGCACCGTGCGCAGGAAGGCGGCGCAGTTGTCGAACACATACATCCGCGGGTACCCCCGCTCGTCGAACTGCAGCCGGTAGTGGCACTGCATCCAGCCGGGGATGCGCTGATTCTCGCCGGGTACGAAGCTCAGCCCATGCCGCGCGGCCGTCTCCGCCACGCTTTCCCCGCGGCTGCCGTCCCAGATGGAGGGGTCGGCCACCCCGGTGATGTGCCGGTTTCGGAGCCAGGGATGCTCCTTCTCGATCCGCGCGATCTCGGAAAACTGCTTCTCCGGCGTCCAGCGCAGACCCTCGTTGGGCGTCCCGCTGCAGCCGTAGAGCTCCAGGATGCGGTAAAGCACGCCGTCGTAGTCGACCGCCCACCAGGCGCAGGAGAAGGGCCGCCCGTAACCGAAGTCATAGCTGCGAAACACGCTCCAGCCCCGCTTGTCCCCCGCTGCGAGATCGAAGGATTCGATCACGTGGGTAAAGCGCCGCTGACGTCTGAGCTCCTTGGAAGAATCGGTAAAGCCGTACTTTTGAGCCATTGCCAGATCGGGCGCTGCCCGGAAGTCCTCGAAAAACTGTCCCTCGAACAGGTCCCAGCGTCCGTAGAGCCAGGCGTCCCGCAGCTTGGGCGGCAGGGCGCCCAGCTTGCGCACATAGTCGGGGTCGGAGCGCATCAGCGCCAGATTATCGGTCACGAGGGCGGGGATGAAGCTGTAATCCCCCGGGTCCTCCCCCTCCCGGTACTGCCGGTCGATGAAGAGGCGCTTGACCCAGCCGTGTCCCTCGCCGCCGGGGTTCATGGTGTAGTAGACGCGCTTGGGGAAGTCGTTCACACCGCGCACACAGGCCTTCAGCCGATCCATCCGCTCCTCGGACTGCTGCGTGGCCTCGTCCACGAACAGCACGTCCACCTCGGTGCCCTGGAAGCGCTGGGCGTCCGCGTCGTTGTCGCAGTAGCGGAAAAGGATTCGGCTTTTGTTCGGAAAAACGATGTGCTTTTTCTGGTCGTTGTAGAGGGCCAGCCGCTTTTCGCTGTCCTCGTCGTACACATGCAGCAGCTCACACAGCGGCAGGATGTGGTTCTCCTGCAGCTCCGGATAGGTCTTGCGTACGATCATGACCTTGATCCCCGGGTACTTCAAGCACAGCAGCGCCGCCTTGACACGCACGGCCCAGCTCTTGCCGCCGCCCCGCGCCCCGCCGTAGGCGATGTATTTGTGCTCATCGTTTAAAAACAGCAGCTGCTTCTCGCTGGGCTGCGGGATCATCAGCATCCCCATTTTCGTTTCTCCCTTCTGTGCATTCTGCCTCGCCGGTCCTCCGGCAGCTCTGACGCCGCGTGCTCAACGCGCAGCCTTCTCCGTCTCCCCAACAAAGCAGACCGTCACATTCTGGCTTGCACCGCTGTCCAACTCCCGATAGAGCTGCAGCATTTCCCGCAGCACGCCCGCCAGCTCTCTGGCTCTCTTGCTGTCCCCTGCCGAGAGCGCCTCCTCCATCTGGGCAAGAGACGTCCCCGCCGCCTTGCGGATCCTGGTCCTGGAAACCGGTGCCCGCTGTGTGAGCTTCGCTCCCTCGGCACTCAGCGCATCCAGCCCGGCCACCCGGTCACCTCCATGCTGTGTTTGATCGGATCATCCGGAATCTGTTCCATTTCCGTCCTCCTCGCATTTGTTCTGTTTATCCGAACTATATATGCAAAAAACCAGCCGCGTTGCAAAGCGCAACCCCACCTTCCGGTTTATTTCGGCTTTCCCCGGCGCATGCCGCTCCGGAAGTTCGGTTATACTTTACCACATAATTGCCATTTTGTCAAGCGATTTGTTCTGTATTCCCGAACGATTTTTCTCTCTTTTCTTCTGTCTTTCCGGATTCTTCTAAGATTTCAACAAATATTATGTTTAACTTGACTTTTCTCCGGTTAAAAATTACAATGAGCATAGAATCGTGAAATGAGGTGCTGAACATGAGCGCTCCCGTCACCTATGACCGCAATCTGTTTGCGGACAATCTCCGCCGTCTGATGAAGGAAAACCGCGAAAAGCAGATCGACATTGCCCGGTTCCTGGATGTGAGCAAGTCCACCGTCTCCGCCTATTGCAGCGGGAGCCAGATGCCCCGCATGGATAAGATGGAGCAGCTTGCCCAGCATTTCGGCGTAAGCCTCGGTCTGCTGCTGGGCGCTTCCGGCGAAGCGCCTCTCGCCGTGCACGTGGAAGAGGAGAAAGAGGAAGAGCCGCCCGTTGCGCCGCTCTACCGTGCGCTCAATGAGCGCGGGCAGAACGAGCTGCTGCGCTATGGGCGCTACCTGGTGCAGCAGCCGGAGTACAAGGCGGACCGCCCCCCGGAAAAGATCGTCTATATCAAGCATTTCCTGGTTCCCGCCGCCGCCGGATACGCCTCCCCCATTGAGGGCGAGGATTATGAGAACATTCCGCTTGACCCCGGCGCTCCCGTGGGCGCGGATTTCTGTATTACCGTCCGGGGCGACAGTATGGAGCCCTTCATCCCCGACGGGAGTCTGGTCTATGTGCGCCGCGGCGCAGCGCTGCAGGAGTTTGACGTGGGCATTTTCTTTGTGGACGGGGACGTGTTCTGTAAGCAGTGGTGTGTGGACTATGGCGGCACGCTGCATCTCCTGTCGGCCAATCCCGTCCGGCAGGATGCCAACATCAGTATTCCCCGGGATTCCGGTCGAAGCTGCATCTGCTTTGGCAAGGTCCTGCTGGACCATCGCCTCCCCCAGCCCAGCTATTATTAATCCAGCCAAACATGCGCAAAGAGGCCGCCCTCCCGGGCGGCCTCTTGACCTTATGAATCGAACTGAATTAATCAAACCGAAAGCTCAACGAAGTGGGTTCCGGTTTGAGCAGTGAAAACAGTGCCGTCTTCTTTTACAACGCCAAGGCCCAGCGCAGCGGGCTTGGCGTTGAGAGGCAGAATATTCCTGACGTTCAAAGAGGCCGCCCTCCCGGGCAGCCTCTTGACATTATTAGCCAAACCGAAAGCCCAACGAAGTGGGTTTCGGTTTGAGCAGTGAAAACAGGGCAGGCGGTCATGATGGACACGAAAGCGTGTCCATCTGACCTTACTGCCCTGTTTTCACAACGGCCAGGTGGGCAGCCAGCGCAGGAATCTGTCCGCCACGTCCGGCATGATCGGATTGGCGGAGAGCTCCGGATAGAAGAGCGCAAAGAGCCCGATGCTGACCGCCGCAAAGCCTCCCGCGTACCAGAGCCACTCCCGCCGGTTATCCCGCATCAGCGCAAACACATAGCCCAGCGCCAGCACAAGAAAGGCTGCGCAGGGAAAATAATGGTACGCAAAGGTGAGCCGGTCAATAAACACCCAGGGCAGCAGCTGTGCAAGATAAGCGATCAGCAGAAACGCCGCTTTCCGCTCCCTGCGGAAGATCGCCATATACAGCAGCACAAAAAGCGCCAGCAGCCCGCCCCAGCATAGCGCCGGATTCAGAAACGCCGAAATGCGCAGCCGCTCCCCGCCGGTCCCGGTCTCCATGTAGTACAGGATCGGCCGGATATTCAGCATCCACTCGTACCATTTGGAAGAGTACGGGTGGGTGGCCACCAGCTTTGAGTGGTAGGAGAACATGTAGGTCTGATTGCTCCACACCATCTCCAGGTACTCCCGGCTGAAGGGTCTCAGCTGTCGGGCCTCTCCGTAGGGCAGATAGGAAAGGCAGTAGATCAGTGTCGGCAGCGCCACATAGAAGACGAGGCAGAAGGCCGCGTTCTTTACAAAAGCCGGGAACACGCCCTTTTCCCTGATAAATCTGAACACCCAGTGCAGCAGCCACAGCACGCCCAGGCCCGCCCCCGCGTAAAGGCAGATCCACTTGCTGGCCGCGCCCATGCCGAAGAAGAGGCCCGAGAGTCCCAGCGCCCAGAGCTTGTCCTCCGACAGCCAGATGTACATGAAGAGATACATCAGCAGAATGAAAAACACGCCATAGGTGTCGATGGTGGCGATACGGGTCTGCACGAAATGCATGAAGTCCGATGCAAACACCGCCGTACCCAGTGCCGGAACGGCCATGCCGCCGTAGAGTTTCTTGAGGAAGAAGTACATGACCGGCAGCATCAGCACGCCGAACAGCGTCCCCGTAAAGCGCCAGCCGAAGGGGGTCATGCCGAAGAGGCGGATGCCCAGTCCCATCAGGATCTTTCCCAGCGGCGGGTGACTGATCTCATAGGGCGACACGCCGTGCAGATGCTCCCAGGCCGTGCGGGCATGATAAATTTCATCGAAATACGTGGAGTTGCCGATGCTGTATTCGTCGGGTGCAAGCCCCTGTTCATCGCAGAGTTCGCCTGTCTCGCTCCGGGCGGCGATCACCTGCCCCGCTTCGTCGCGGAAGACCGCCTCACCGAGCCAGGGCTCGCCGTGGGTGCAGCTGATTCGCACAAAGCAGCCGCCCTCTCTGCGCTCGATCACGCCGGGCGCTGTCAGGCTGTGCCACTTGAGCACCGCCACATGGTCCTGCGTGAAGTCCTCCAGAAAGGGTTCATAGTTCTCCCCATCCTCGGAGATCTCGATCCGATAACCGCCCATGCCCACGCCGGTATAGAGCATCAGCTCTGCCGGATGCTGCCCCAGCTCGATCACCGCGCTCTGTCCCTCCATGGGTACAAAGCTCTGCGGCGCGGTCCTGTCGCCCAGATCGTAAAATGCTGTGAGCGCGTAGATGCCGGTAATGAGAAGGATGCACAGCGCATCCTGCCGACCGTCCCGCTCTCCGGAGCTTGAGGGCAGGCTGCAGCGATGCAGCGCGGGCAGCCCTGTGTAAAACAGAAACAGCAGCAGCGCCGCCGCAAGGGGGATTGCATAGTCCAGTATAAAAGCCATAGGAAACCTTCCATCAAAGGAGAATTACCGCCGAAGGCCGGCACCGCGGCGGACCTTCGGCGGCG
>CAMKAP010000119.1 GCA_946410505.1 uncultured Clostridia bacterium | reverse complement strand
GGCGTGTCCGCCATGATGCACGGCTATCTGCCCTTTGACGCCGAAGGCAGGCAGCTTGCCGAGTTTCGCACCTGGCGCAACACGATCACCGGCGAAGCTGCCGAGAAGCTGACCGCGCTCTTTGATTTCAACATCCCCCAGCGCTGGAGCATCGCCCATCTCTATCAGGCCATCCTCAACGGGGAAGAGCATGTCAAGGACATCGCTTACCTCACGACCCTGGCAGGATACATTCACTGGCAGCTCACCGGCGAAAAGCGCATGGGCGTGGGCGAGGCCTCCGGCATGTTTCCCATCGACAGCGCCCGCTGTGACTATGACGAGGAGATGCTGCGCAAGTTTGAGGAGCTGACCGGCATCGACCTGCGCGCGATCCTGCCCGAGGTCCTGCCCGCCGGCGCCTGCGGCGGTACGCTGAGCGCCGAGGGCGCGAAGTTCCTGGACCCCAGCGGCGTCCTGCGGCCCGGCATCCCCGTGGCCCCCTGCGAGGGCGACGCGGGCACCGGCATGGCGGCCACCAACTCCGTCCGTCCCCGTACCGGCAACGTCTCCGCCGGCACCTCCGACTTCGCGATGATCGTTACGGAGAAGCCCCTGGGCGTCCACCGGGAGATCGACATGGTCACCACGCCGGACGGCGCGCCGGTTGCCATGGTGCACTGCAACAACTGCACCTCCGACATCAACGCCTGGGTCAATCTCCTGGGTGAGTTCGCCCTCGCCATCGGCGCCCCCCAGAACAAGGGAGAGCTCTTTACCATGCTCTTCCGCAAGGCGCTGGAGGGCGACGCGGACTGCGGCGGGCTGATGAGCTACAATTACTTCTCCGGCGAGGGTGTCACCGATCTGGACGAGGGGCGGCCGCTCTTCCTCCGCAGGCCGGACGCAAACTTCACGCTGGCCAATTTCATGCGCAGCCACATCCTCTCCGCGCTCTCCACCCTGAAGATCGGTCTCGACATCCTGACGCAGACCGAGCAGGTGGGCATCGACAAGCTCTACGGCCACGGCGGCTTCTTCAAGACCCCCGAGGTGGGACAGCGGATGCTGTCCGCGGCGGTGGGCGCGCCGGTCTCCGTGATGGAGACGGCCGGCGAGGGCGGCCCCTACGGCATGGCGCTGCTGGGGGCCTACATGCTCTGGCACGAGGAGGGCGAGAGCCTGGCGGACTATCTGGACAACAAGGTCTTTGCCGGGGCAAGATCCGTCACCCTCATGGCGGACGAGCAGGACGTGGATGGCTTCAACCGCTTCCTCAAGCGCTACAAAGCCGCGCTCCCCGCAGAGAAGCTGGCGACGCAGGTATTCTGAGCATTGATACAGATAACAGCAGCCCCATGCGATATGTCGCATGGGGCTGCTGTTTCGCAATTTTCTGAATGTGTTTCAGTTCGTGCCGGTCAGCGTGATCACGCTGATCTCCGGCATGTTGAAGATCCTGGGGATCCGGCCACGGCCGGCAAGGCCTGCGTTGATGATCATGGTAAATTGTCCGTCGTCAAAGAGAAAGAGGCCACGGTCGTATTTCGGAAACCAGCCTTGGTTCGGAGCGTAGACACCGCCGATCCCCGGGATCCGGAACAGACCGCCATGGGTATGGCCGCAGAGGACAAGGTCCCCGGTCCAGGTCTCATGCCCATCGGCAAAAAACCCCTCCGGCATATGACGCAGCACAATGGCGGGAGTGCCGTCAGCGCCAACACTCTTTTCCATTACATAATCCGGTGCCGCGGCCCACTGCTCTTTGCTGTAATGGTAATGCCCCATCGTGAACCCGATGTTGACCCGGTTCCCACCGATCTCGGTTTCCAGGTAATCATCCTGCATCGCGATCGCGCTCGTCTCATTGACGGCGGCAAGGATCCGCTCCGGCCCCAGGGGGCAGTCCATCTCGGTGTTCCCAAGAGAATAGTACACCTGAGCCACGTTTTGAAGCTTCTCAAGAAAGGTGCAAAGCTCTTCCAGGTCGGCTTCATCCGCATCGTTGTTGATCATGTCGCCCAGACAGAAGATGGCTGCCGGCTCCTGCGCGGCGATGGCGGCAAGCAGCCGCTCGTTGTCCTCGCCGAACTGGCGGCTGTGCAGGTCGGAGATGACGACGATCTTGGTATCCTGACGGATGCCATCAATAGGAACGATGTATTCCTTTTCGGAGAGCGAATACGTGCATACGACAGCGGAGACGCATGCGGTCAGCGCGGCGCAAAGGAACAGTATCAGGAGAAGACGCAGAATAACGGAGTACTTTTTTTTCATAGGATTTTATATTGCTTCAGCAGCTTCATCCGTTCGGAGCCGATCCTGACGGTTTCTGCGGCGTCCTTGTCATTCCCGCGCAGAAGGTAGGATACGATGCGCGCAATCCATGCGGCCGGGAGCAGAAGAACGCTCTTTTTCACCCAGGGGTATTTCAACTCCATGACCGTACGCAGGGGGAACACGGCGCGGAGTACAGCGTGGAAGCGGGAGCGTTTTTCGGTCGCCTCCATTGCTGAGAGCGTGATCCCGCCGCTGTATTTCCGCTTCATGGTGTTGTTCCCGTAGACACCGCCCTTCAAAGCATCCTCCAGCAGAGCGGAACTGTCCTCCAAGGACCAGGCTGTGGGAGGAATCATTCCAAAATACTTCTGAGCGGCATCCATCACGGCACCGGCAAAGACCTCGGCGTGGATAAGCACCATAGCCTGCCGCACCCGTTCCCATTCGATCTCATAAGACAGGGACCAGCGGGCAACATCACATATTTGACGGACGCCGACGCCGGAGTTGACAAAGTGCTTGAAAGCGTGCAGCAGCAGAAAGGTCATGTGGTCGGTGGGGTCGAGGACGCGCAGCCGTACGCCGTCGATCTCCTGAAAACGGCTGCGTTCCCAAAAACCGGAATTCAGCTGATTAAGAACATTCAGTGCTTTGTTTTCCTGTGGGAACAATTCCCAATGCCCTTCCAGAACAAAATCACCTTTATAGTAACGCCCCTCGTGAGCGTTCTTGTAGTCGGGCTCATCCGCCTTGTAGCCGAGGTCCAACAACACCTTGTGAAAGGCGGGATACTCCTCCAGAGGAACATATAGATCTTCGTCAGAAGAAGAACGCTCATCTGGTTTCGGATAGGTCTGGCGGCAGAGAATGCCTTTGACTACCAAAGGAGAGAAGCCCATCTCGCTCAACGCACGGTAAGTATCCAGAAAGATCGCGTTCCTGCGTACCTGGGAAGCAATGGAGAGCATGACCTCCCGGCGCCAGAGCGCGCGGACCTCGCCCGGGAGCTGATCCTGCAGGGAGGTGTAGACGAAGGGCAGCAGCTGCTGCTCGACGGAAAGCACGCGGAGTGCTTCCCAGGAAAAGTCTCCGGGAATCTCCGCGTGACAGGGTTCGTGATTCAGATAAGAAGTAATGGATTTAAGAAAAAAATCGTTCAGTGTCATATTCTCATCAGGCAAAGCAGCGGCGAATGATCTCAATGATGATATCCTGCTGTTCGGGCGTCATTTTGTTGTCACTGGGCAGGCACAGACCGCGCTCGAAGATGTCCTCATCCGCAAGCGTCTCGGCGCTGCGGCGAAGCGGAGAAACGAGACCTTCTGCGGAGAATACATGGCAACCGTTAAAAATCGGCTGCATATGCATGGGCTTCCAGATGGGGCGGCCTTCCGCGTTGTAGAACTTTAGTGTATCCAGAATCTCGGTCGGGCAGCTTTTCCCCGGTTCGGTCTTGAAGCTGGCCGCATGATCGTCACGAATCTGCGGGCACATGGCGTCCCGATCCAGAAGAATGCAGGAGAGCCAGTGGTTGGGGATACAGTCCTCAGGAACCGGATTGACCTGAACCGGGAGGTCCTTCAGACCATCGGAATAACGCTTATAAATCGCCCTCTTTTGGGCAAGGTGCTCATCCAGGTGGAGGAAGTTGCCCCGGGCGATGCCGGCCACGATATTGCTCATGCGGTAATTGTAGCCCAGCTCGGAATGCTGATACCAGGGTGCGGCGTCACGACTCTGCGTGCTCCACTTGCGGACCTTTGCCACAACGTCCGGGTCGTCGGAGAGGAGCATGCCGCCGGAAGAACCGGTGATGACCTTGTTGCCGTTAAAGCTCATGACATTGAAGTCACCCAGGGAGCCGCAGGGCCGTCCTCTGTAGGTCGAGCCGAGGGATTCGGCGGCGTCTTCAACGATCAGCGCCCCGTGCTTTGCACAGATGGCGGAGATCTCGTCCATCTTGGCGGGCGTCCCGTAGAGGTGAGCCAGCACTACCAGCTTTACATCGGGATACACGGCAAAGGCCTGCTCCAGCGCACGGGGATCCATGTTCCAGGTCTCATATTCCGCGTCAATGAAGACGGGCTCGCCGCCCTCATACAGTATGGGATTGACCGAGGCGCTGAAGGTCATATCCGAACAAAAGACCTTCTTCCCGCGAAGAGAACCGTATGGATTGGACCCGTACAGGCGCTCACCGGCAAAACGGATGGCCATATGCAGGGCGGAGGTACCGGAGGCAAGGCCGACGGCATAGTGGGCGCCGCAGCGCTCGGCCATCATCCGCTCCAGCTCCTGAATGTTCTGCCCGGTGGTCGTGACCCAGTTGGATCGGATCGCTTCAGCCACATATTCCAGCTCCTCACCGTGCATGGTGGGTGAGGAAAGCCATATTTTCTGCTTGAACGGAGTAATATCCATTTTACATACCTTCAATAAGCGGAGGAACCAGGGTCATCTTTTCAAGACAGATCAAGAACGGATGCCAGGCAAATCCGCAAATAGAGTTGAGGACGGCAGAGGAAAATCATCCGCGCATCCTCTCAAATATTTCTGCAAGTATAACACGATTTTCAGGAAAAGTCCATAGAAGAAAGCCCAAAAAAGAACCGATTTGAAATAATTCGTTGCGACATCGTCGCTGCTTGCCGGTCTCGGGCTCAGAGATGCGGGCGATAGGAACGCTTTCCGGACCACGGGAGGCAAAGTATACGGGGAGGAAAAGATCGTTTCTTGTAAATGCAGGCCCAAGGTTCGATCTCAAGATTGACTGGGCCGGGATGATGTGGTAAAATTCGTTAGATATAATATTATTACAATCGCGTATCTCCATATTGGAGGCTTACTTTATGCGAAAAGTTACCATTTATGAGAGAGTGTTTAAGCGCCCGCTGGACGTGATCTGTTCGGGTCTCGCACTTGTGGTGCTTTCGCCTGTGATGGGCGTTACCGCGTTGCTCGTGCGTTCCCGGCTCGGCAAGCCGGTTCTGTTCGCGCAGGAGCGCCCCGGGAAAGACGAAAAGATCTTCAAGCTCTATAAGTTTCGGACCATGACAGATGAGAGGGATGAAAACGGCGAACTGCTGCCGGATGAGCTGCGCCTCACGCCGTTCGGCAAACTGCTGCGTAGTACGAGTCTGGATGAGCTTCCTTCGCTTATCAACATTTTCCGCGGCGATATGTCTGTCGTTGGTCCCCGGCCGCTGCTGGTGCGCTATCTCCCCCGCTATAATGAGCGTCAGCGCCACCGTCACGACGTCCGCCCCGGGCTGACCGGCTATGCGCAGGCCCACGGCCGCAACACGGTCTCCTGGGAGGACAAGTTTGAAATGGATGTTTATTACACCGAACATATCAGCTTCTGTATGGATGTGTCCATTATTCTCAAGACGATCAAAACCGTTCTTCTTCGTGAAGGAATATCCTCCGAAACCAGCGCAACGATGGAAGAATTCATGGGAACGGAGGCAAAAGCATGAAGGATCTGCTGATCGTCGGGGCAGGCGGTTTCGGCCGCGAGCTGCTCCAATGGAGCAAGGAGATCAATGAAATCACGCCGCGTTGGACCATCCGCGGCTTTCTGGACGATGATCTCCGTGCACTCGACGGATATGATTGTGATTATGAGATCGTCGGAAAGATCTCGGAGTGGCAGCCAAATGAGAATGAAGAATTCGTCATTGCGCTTGGCTTCCCGGAGGTCAAAAAAAAGGTAATCGGAAGCTTGCGCGAGCGCGGCGCAGAAATCGTCTCCCTGATCCATCCTGACGCCCATATCGGCAGCTTCTGCCGGATCGGGAAGGGCTGCATCATTTATCCGGACACAAGGATTACAGTAAATGTAACGATCGGAGACTACGTGACGATTCTGGCGCAGAATTTTATCGGTCACGATGCATCTGTCGGCAGTTTCAGCACTCTTTTCGGCAACTGCTCGGTCAACGGTCACGTGCAGATCGGCGAGAGCGTCTTGCTTAACAATTCCGCCAGTACTGTCCCGGGCATCAGGATCGGGGACGGCGCCGTGATCGGAGCGGGCAGCTTTGTGATTAGCAATGTCAGGCCGGGGCGCCACATGTTCGGTAACCCTGCCAAAAAAATGTAATCAACAAAAGGAGATATACGATGGAACAGAAGTTTTTGGAGTTTGTTGCAGAAGTGCTGGACCGTGATGCTTCTGAGCTCTCTATGGAGTCCAGCTATAAAAACGGCGACTGGAGTTCTCTGATGCATC